>NZ_JAUQOO010000021.1:0-114448 GCF_030580745.1 Pseudomonas serbiensis | reverse complement strand
TTTTTTATTTTTTTTTTTGTTGTATTGAATACATATTTTTTTTTTTTTTAGGAAAAAATTATCCCCAAACAACCAACCCGGATAGAAAAAACACCCCCCCAAAAAACCCCGCCACAAATTTTTTTTCAAATCCGGTGAGCCGTTTTCAACCGCTCGCGTGACAGACAGGGAAAGCAACTCTAATCCTCCAGATCAAAGGACTCCTGCATGTCGACCCGATCGCCCCAACTGTCACCACTGGTTCGCACCCTGCGGCATATCATTTTCGGCGCGAGCCTGTCGTTCGGCGGTCTGTCGCTGGCGCATGCCGAAGAAGCCAGGGCTTATCACATTGCCCCAAGCGAACTCGAAACCGCGCTGAACCAGTTTGGGCGGGAAGCAGGCGTGCTGATTTCCTATGGCTCGCAAGTCACCAGCGGCCTGAAAAGCCGCGGGCTGGAAGGTCAATACACAGCCGAGCAAGGCCTGGCCGCCTTGCTGGAAGGCACAGGCCTGCAAGCTCAGGCCGATGGCAATAACGGCTTTACCCTGCAACCGGTCAGGACGGCGGACAGCGGGCCTGTCGAGCTGGGCGCATCGACCATTGTCGGCGACTGGCTGGGTGAAGCTCAGCAGACCAACGTATTCGAGCACCCCGGTGCCCGTGACGTGATTCGTCGTGAAGAATTCGAGCGTAACGGCTCAACCAACGCCCGGGAAGTGCTCAACCGCATCCCTGGCGTCAATGCACCGGACAATAACGGCACCGGCAGCCACGACCTGGCGCTGAACTTCGGCATTCGCGGCCTCAACCCGCGCCTGGCGTCGCGCTCCACGGTCTTGATGGATGGCATCCCGGTGCCGTTCGCGCCTTACGGCCAACCTCAGTTGTCCCTTGCTCCGATCAGTCTGGGCAACATGGACGCCGTGGACGTGGTGCGTGGCGGCGGTGCCGTGCGCTATGGCCCGCAGAACGTCGGCGGGATCGTCAACTTCGTGACCCGCGCCATCCCGGATGCGCCCACCATGAAAGGTTCTGTGCAGACCGAAATCAGCCCGTCTTCCAGCCAGGACGGTTTCAAGAAAACCGGCAACCTGTTGCTCGGCGGTACTGCTGAAAATGGCCTGGGCGGCGCGATTCTGTATTCCGGCGTGCGCGGCAGCGACTGGCGCGAGCATAGCGATACCCAGATCGACGACCTGATCCTCAAGGGCAAATACCAGATCGACGACGCCAACAGCCTCAACGCCATGGCGCAGTATTACGAAGGTGAAGCCGAAATGCCCGGCGGCCTGAGTGTCGCGGACTACGATGCCGATCCATATCAATCCACGCGCCTGAAAGACAAGTTCTGGGGCCGTCGCACCCTGGCCAACTTCGGCTATCGCTACGAGCAGGATGCCCGGGTTTTCACCGCCAACACCTTCTTCACCAAGACCCTGCGCAGCGGTTATCTGGAACAGGGCAACATCGTGACCCTGTCGCCACGCGAGTACTGGGTACGTGGCTTTGAAACCCGTTTTTCCCAGGGCTTCGCACTGGGCGAGAGCTGGCATGAAGTGGGCATCGGCTATCGCTACATCAACGAATCCGGCCATGAAGTGCGCTACAACGAAACCACTGCCTCGCAAATCATGCCCAGCACGTCGAGCACGCAAGACCGCGACACCCGTGGTTACACCGATGCCAAGGCGTTCTATATCGATGACCGCATCGATATCGGCAAATGGACCATCACGCCCGGCATTCGCTACGAGATGATCGACACGGCGCAGTCCAACAACCAGACCAACGTCAAATACCAGGGCGACTACAACACCGCACTGCCGGCCTTGAACGTGCTTTACCACGTGACAGACACCTGGAACCTGTACGCCAACACCGAGGGCTCGTTCGGCAGCGTGCAGTACAGCCAGATGCCTAACCGCGTCAACGGCGGCGAGGTCCAACCGGAAAAGGCGCGTACCTGGGAACTGGGCACCCGCTATGACAATGGCGTGCTGCGCGCAGAGCTCGGTGCATTCCTGATCAACTTCGATAACCAGTACGACACCAACCAGACCGACAACCGGATCATCGCTCGCGGCGAAACCCGTCATCAGGGGATCGAGAGCAGTATCAACTATGCCTTGAGCGACCTGAGCCCGGCGCTGGATGCCTACGAGGTTTACGCCAGCTATGCGTATGTGGATGCAACCATCCGCGAAGACGGCCCGAACAAAGGCAATCGTGTGCCCTTCTCGTCCAGACACAAAGGCACCCTGGGCGTGAGGTACACCGAAGGCCCGTGGAAGCTGAACCTGGACAGCTCGTTCCAGAGCGACCAGTTCGCCGACAACGCCAACACCGTGGCAGAAAGCGCCAGCGGCAACACCGGCAGAATTCCCGGCTACATGCTGTTCAGCACCCGTGCCGCCTATGACTTCGGCCCGAAACTGTCTGACCTGAACGTAGCGGTGGGTGTGAAGAACATCTTCAACCGCGAATACTTCACCCGCTCCTTCGATGACAACAACCGCGGCAAGTACGTGGGTGAGCCACGCACGGTGTATGTACAAACGTCCGTAGCGTTTTAAGGGGGCAGATTCATTCGCGAATGAATTCGCTCCTACTACAGCGCGTAGGAGCGACTTCAGTCGCGAAGAGACTGAATGAGAACCCATTGCATTCAAACAATATTTTTGCTGCGAAATATTTCTTCCATTTAGGGGTTGAATTGTTGGCTCATTGGCGCCAACACTGTGCTTGAGCGCAAACAAAATCGAGCTCCGACAGAAATCGATCAATGAGCCTCACACGAGCAAGCCCTAATAAGGATTAACTATGCAAATCCAGGTCAATAGCGATAATCACATCGAAAGCAGTATCCGACTGGAGGAGTGGGTTCGTACCACCATTGAAAGCACGCTCGAACGCTACGACGAATACGTAACCCGCGTCGAAGTTCACCTCAGCGATGAAAACGGCGAAAAACCAGGTCCGCATGACATCCGCTGCCAGATAGAGGCCCGTCCAAAAGGACACCAACCGATTTCCGTCACCCAAAAGGCCGATACAGTGGATCAGGCCGTTGATGGTGCAGCCGCAAAACTCGATCACGCCCTTGAGCACCTGTTGGGCAAACTGCGCAGCAAACGTGGCGGCGCGCCACTGCCCCAAGACCAGGATGAAGATTCGGTCAGCCCGGACGCCCTGCTGGAGGAAGAATTCCTTGAGAAAGAACTGGAAAAGGAAGTCGCTCGACTGGGCTGATTTCCACTCTCTGACACATTGATCGCGTCACCAAGGGCGGCCCTGAAAAGAGCCGCCCTTTCTGTTTCAGCGCAGCGGCTTCACCACAATCAGCAGGTCAGTGAAACGCTCGATACGGATCGGCAGATTATCGCTCAGCGTGGCAAGCGCAGCATCGGTGTCATCCAGCCGGAACAGACCGGAAACCCGCATTCCTTCCAGCTCTTTCGAGTCGAAATGCACCAGGCCGTGTCGGTAACCGGCCAGCGTTTGCAACACCTCGCCCAGTGGACGGTCATCGACCTTGAGCAAACCGCGTGTCCATGCCGCCGGGTCGCTGTTGCCTATCGAACGGGGTAACTGCACGCTTCCGTCCTTGAGCAAGGCCTGCTGGCCAGTCGCAACTTTCACGACATCTGCACTGTTGGCCCTGGCCGCAATGGCAGACTCCAGCACGCTGACCGTGGTCCCTTCAGGGCCACGACGCACCAGAAAACGTGTCCCCAATGCGGTGATGGTGCCTTGATCGGTGCGCACCACAAAGGGGCGCTGTGCATCCTTGGCAACCTGAACCCACAGTTCACCGCGCAGCAGCTCAAGCTCGCGTTGCCGTCCGTCGAATTTTACATCCAGCGCCGAATCACTATTGAGCTGCACTTCACTGCCATCGGAAAGCAAAAACTCACGACGCTCTCCGACATTCGTGTGCTGATCGGCCATCCAGATCGGCATGCGCTCGACGCTCATCCAGCCGCCCATCAAAACGCCCAGCAGCGCAACGACCTGCAACCCTCGAAAAGAGGCTTTTACCCCCGAATGCGGGAATGTCTGACGCAATGCGAGCCGGGCCGGTTCGCCCGGCAAGTCATCGAAACTGCCCCATAAAGACTGCATGCGTGCCAGCGCCAGAGCATGTCGGGGATCGGCTTCACACCAGCTATCGAAGGCCTGGCGATCAGCCGTGCTGACAGCCTCGTCATTGACCAGCGCAAGCCAGGACGCCGCTTCGCTGATCATCCGTTCGCTGGGTTCGTGCTCATCGCTCACGAGAGATGGCCCGAACCGTGCAGTGTCTTGTAGCAATGCACCATCACGCTGGCCATGTATTGTTTGACCATGCTGGAGGAAACACCCAATTGAATGGCTATTTCGCTGTAAGTCAGACCCTCAAGGCGGTGCAGCAAAAATGCCTGACGCGGCCTGGGAGGCAAGCCGTCGAGCATTTGAGCGATTCGCTCCAGCATCTGCAGCGCGACATGAATGGCTTCGGGGTTCGGAGTACAGGCGTCGTCGGCATGCAGCGCCAGCGCATCCAGATAGGCCCGCTCGATCTTGCGACGCCGGGTGCCATCGATCAGCAAGCGCGTCGCGGTAGTGGCAAGAAACGCTCGCGGCTCCTTGAGGTTGAGCGGTTCGGCCAGCATCAGGATACGCACGAAAGCATCCTGGGCCAGATCCGCAGCACGTTGCGAGCAGCCAATCTTTTTTCGCAGCCAATTGTGCAACCAAAGGTGGTGGTCACTATACAGCTCTGTCATTTGCTGCCGACGACTAGACATGAGGTCGTCATCAGCTGCGGAAAAGTCGCGCATGCGTCAATGCTTCTCAAACACGAAAAATTATCATTAACGCGAAAGATGACAGCAAAACCTGCCATCAGCAAGCACAAGAGAAATCTTGCCGATGGTCAGCCACTGAGAACTAAAGGGACTAATACCCGGTCAACTTATGCAGTACACATAGACAGGTAGACGATATGGATAATCCTTTTCAGATGATCACCGATACCTTTCATCCCGATTACCGGGTGAATCTGAGCATCCAGGGACTGGATGGCAGCATCATGCTGACACTGTCGAACGAAAAGGGCGTAGTCGCCAAGCGCCTGATCAGCGCCGCCCAACGCAACGACCCCGAACGCTTGCGCCGCCTCATAGAAAGCGTGCAATTCGGCATCGCCATCGAGCGAGGCGACAGCGCCCTGAAAATCCTCACCGCCATGACCGATGGCGTCACCCTCAGCCAGTTGCCGATTCTTACGGGCGGTCACTGGCGACCAGACCGCCATGAGCGGACGGCGGGCATTTAAGGTCCTCTGTGTTACTTACGCTAACGAAAATGCCCTGATTGCAGGGCATTTCTTACGGACTTCTCCCTTTCATCCGCGTGAAGTTTCCTAGAAAATCCTATGCCCTTGCGTGGGCGTTTTTGGCTCTCTAGGCTGTGTCGGTCACTGCTCATCAGTGATCGGGTTTAGCAGCCTGAGAGCTTAGTCACGCAAGAGCCTCGTCTATGGCGGCTTTGCGTGGGGCACCTTCGGGTGCGCCGGTTTTGGCTAAGTCCCGGTCTGCTAACCCGCGTCAAAGCTGCCACCTTCAATCGTTTAGCAGCGATTTGCAGGTGGCCTAACGAGGACTTAGCCATGAAAAAAGTAACGCCCGATCCACCGCCGTCTTCTCTCGAAGAATCCCTGCTATACGTCTCCGACCTGCTGCGCTGCGCAGCCGCTACTGCCTACGAATCCGGCGACAGCCTCAACGGCCCGAAACGCGATCTGGCCTTTTCTGTTGTTCATCTGATCGGCATTGCCCGAACCGAACTGGATCGGTCGTTGGAGCGGGTTGAGCCACGGTAAGGCTCACCTTCGTCTCAACACGGCAGGCCCCGTCAGGATAATACGCACCAGATCAACCTGCCGTGTTGTTCCAACCCTGGCAGCAGCAGACTTGAACTGCGCACGCACAGTATGCAGTGAAACCTGCTGGCGCTCGGCATACTCCTGAGGGGTCAGGCCGTTGACCAATGCTTCTGTCAGACGCGCTTCGGCTGGGGTCATGCCATAAAGGTCACGCATCATGTGCGTTAAAGAGCCAATCGTAGCGTTTGGATTGCTGATAAAAATCGCACCGGCACCACGCTCACCAAAGGTCGACTGCCAACGCGGTAAAGCCGTGACGACCAAATCAAGCTGCCTGCCATCAGGCCCACGCAAACGTAACCCTCCGCCCTCTATCTGGTCACTGGTACGAACAGCACACTGCAGAAGTTGTTGCAGACGTGCATCCTGAGCCGCAAGACATGCACAGACGCTATTATCGTCACCAATAGCCAACAACCCAGAACCCCTTGCCAGACTGTGTGCCAGTGTATTGGCGTGCAACACTTCAGTACTCTCATCGACCAGAACGATACCGAACGAACTGCTCTCCAGAACATTGACAGAGGCTTGGGCAAGAGCATCGAGGTGATATAAACGGCGGTGCAAATCAAACGCAGCCTGCATATGAGGCATCAACGCCGCGATAACCTGCATTTCCTGCTCACTGTAAACCCCTGCTTTTCCAGAAAACTCCTCTAAAAACATACCCCAACGACGACTGTCCAGCACGGCATCATAAATACCGTCAATAAGTGTCCCTAATCCTTCAGGCCCGGAATTATCCATAAAATGCCTCATGCGTCACAGTCGTGATATCTATTTGCCACTTTAGCCAATTTTGGGGATGCGCGCCTATTTACGCTTTGACATAACGAGCATGTATTGAGCGCAGCCAAGGGAATATTCATGACGCCATTTATCTGTCAACCATCAAGACTTGATAGGTCGCATACGGGTTAGTCATCAATCGAAAACAGATGAGTACTCAATAAAAACATCTTGTACAGAATATATGATGCCCCTTATCGGCAAGGATGCACTATGCAGTACGATTCGCCGCCCCTTAAAACACTGAAAACGACAATATCTTTATTGCTTGTTTTCAGCACCTCCGGCTGCAGCGTCATCAATATTCATGAAAAAGGAGTACTCGTAAAACAGCACTTCGGCCTCCCCATATATACCCTCACAACCCCGACACCTGACGACTCCGTTTACATTGAAAGCTCCGGAGTCGGCCTTATCAATGGCCCCACAGGCGTATCGCTGGGTTATGCCAAGGAAACGTATCTGACACTTTCAAAAGAACACTGCAGGGCTGTTTTCATCAATCCATCTCCCGAAGCAGTCAAGGAGCTGCGGGCAATACTTGAAGCCGCCAACACTGACCTGAACACCGTATGCATTTACCCTATGCAAGGAGCACGACATGAATAAATACATCCTGACTGCCACCGTTCTTATCAGCGGATGTGCCCCATTGCAACAAGCGCCATTGGTCTATACGTCCAAACAGGTACTGGGCATTGATATTTCAGCACCGACAACTGAGTCGGCAGGTATCAGCTTGAACGTGGGGTTCAAGAATATTGATGCGGCTTATGTGCCTGTTGCGGTATCCAAGGAAACAGGGTCCAAGGATGACACACTTGTCAAAGATATATATGCCACCTATGGCGAAGGGCAAAATCACAGCAACTCAGAAAAAAAACTGACAGCCGAGCAAAAGCCCATCGTAGAAAAAATCAAAGAGATACAATCAGAGAAAGACGAAAAAATTGCCCAATTGAAAACACTGGTGCTTAAATCCGAAAACTACAACACCCTGCTAAAAGCACTTGAAACGGCACCCAAGGGCAGCCTTGTCATCAAAGAAATCAGTAAAAGCATTCAGAAAATAAAACAGTCACCAGAAACAGCTCCCTTAATAAAAGAGAGCATCGAACAAAACAAAAAAGTCGATGAAACTGCCTTAAAAGAATCCGCCGAGGCATTGAAAGAAAACATCTCCAACTTAACAGTCGAAGAAAACAATAAAATAATAGAGTTAAACAACTCCGTCGACATCAAGAAACGTGACGCAATGTCTGTATTCGGCAGTTTCAGTTCCTCCGTAAACGGCACAAACACATCAGGTGTTTCTCAAAACCTTGGAAAAATGTTCTCTACGGGCGTCGCCGCACAAAATCTGACGCAGGGAATACAAAAATACAGCACGCTTGAAAAGTGTATAGAACTCATAAACGCAGCTGCGCAGCCTGCCCAAAAAGATGCAATCATAAAAATGTGTACTGACTGAAACCTCTTAAAGCAGCAGTAGGAGCGGATTCATCCGCGATGACGTCATTGAAGGCGATAAATCTTCTTCAAATGTACGGGCCTCTCGCGAATGAATTCGCTCCTACCAAATGCCCTTAATCAAACCTCGCCCTTCTCCTCCGTCACCGCCCCTTTCACATTACTGAACGGATCAGGAATCTTCGCCGACGGGTATTTGTACGACGCATAACGCACCACCAGAATCGAAATCGCCAGCAGCAGGATGCCGCCGCACAGGTAGATGATTCCGATACTCGGCGGGTTGTGGTGGGAGACGTCCGAGATCAGCAACCGGGTCAGTGCCGTGATGGCGACGTAGATCAGGAAGCGGACGGGCATGTGGTTGGTCTTGAAGTAAATCCCCGTCATCGCACCCAGTTCCAGGTAGATGAACAGCAGCAGGATGTCATCGACCGTGATGTTGCCTTTTTCGACCATCCCCAGAAAGGCGACGACCGATGCCCAGGCAGTGATGGCGCCGATGGCGAACAGTGCCAGGAAGTGGAAGCTCTCCACACAGAGATTCCCCAGCGATTCGGCTTGCGAATGCACTTTTTGCCGCATCTTTTCTGCCCATTTGTTTCCCATGACGCTCTACCTCTGAACCTGAATTTTTACCAACCGGATAATGCTGTATGCACATGACACTCTGCACTGCTGCTTTTTAAAGCAGGAACAGGGCCATAGGCTATGGTTGAGAGCGCGACGGGTTGTCGCAAGGCACACCGGGCAGACAAAAAATGTGTTTTAAGGCCACTATTCAAGGGAAGCGGATTGGCTTATGCTAACCACTGTACAAAAATACAGTATTCATTAAATTTATCGCAAGGGCATGTGAGGTAGTGAATGGCCGTCGAAGTGGTATACCGCAGCAGCCGAGATCTGGAGCGTTTGTTCATGGATAAAGCCGAAGCTGATCGTCATGACAAGATGCTTGAACTCGCTGAGTTGCTGGCAACAGTGTTGAACAAGGCCGTGCCGTCGCTGACGGAAACCCAGGTTGAAGAAGCCGGGATTTACATGGCGAAAAACCGCGACATCTTCGCCCGCGCCTTCAAGAGCCAGCCGGATGCCTTGAATGAGTTGCTGAGTGAAACCGAAGCTGAAACCGAGTGAATCGGGGGTTCGCGAATGAATTCGATCCGTGTAGGAGCGAATTCATTCGCGAAAGATGCAACCTGTTACACCTCCATCACTCCGGCTTCTCCAGCTCATCCACCAGCGCCTTGAAGAAGCGCGCCGCCTCGCCTCCCGTTACGGCCCGATGATCGAAGGTCAGTGACAGCGGCAGGATCGGGTGGATAACAACCTCTCCGTTCATGGCCACCGGCTCTTCACGAATGCCACCCGCACCAATGATTGCGACTTGCGGCGGTACGACAATCGGATTGGCGTAACGCCCGAACAGGGTGCCGAAGTTGGACAGGGTGATGGTTGCGCCCATCATTTCCTGCGGCGGGATGGAGCGGGCTTTTACGTCGGCTCGCAATCGGCTCATGCCCTCTTTCAGGTCAGCCGCCGTTCGGTTGCCCACATCGCGCAGCACCGGTACGAACAAGCCATCGGGTGTGTCCACAGCGATGCCAAGGTTGAGGGTTTCATGCTGTTTGATCGACAGGGATTTGCCGTCAAACCAGCTATTGAGCACCGGTTCCACCTTGCAGGCTTCGGCCATGGCCTTGCCCAAGCGGATCAATGGATCACGGGCCTGCGCCCAGCGATGCAGGTCGGCATCACCAAAGATGGTCACCGGCACCACTTCGGCATGGGACTTGGCCATGTTCAGCGCCATGCTGCGCCGCACACCGCGCAAGCGCTGGCCGCCAAAGCGGTCGCGTTCGATCTGTGCCGCCCGTTCGACATCGGCGCGAGTGATCAGGCCGTTATTGCCTGAGCCAGCCAGGGCATTCAATTCCACACCCAGTTGCCGGGCCAGTTGGCGCACTGCGGGCGTGGCTTTTACGGACAGATGTTCACGGGTCGAAGGCGCTGCACCGACACAGAACTGATCGTCCTGGCTGCCACCACCTTCAAGGCGCCCGACTACGGTGCCCGCATCGCCCTCGCCTTCAAAGGCCATCAGGGGTTCGCCCACATGCAGAACATCGCCGTCGCCGCCAAACAGCTTGGCCACCACGCCGTCATAAGGTGCGGGGATATCGACGATGGCCTTGGCAGTTTCCACCGAAACCACCAGTTGATCGGCATGTACGGTGTCACCTTCCTTGACGTGCCACTGAACCACTTCCGCTTCTTGCAGACCTTCGCCCAGATCGGGCAGTTTGAAATATTTCATCGCAAGCCTCCTTGGGCATCAGGCGAAATCGAGCACGGTGTCGCAGGCATGCAGAATGTCTTCAACTGCCGGGATATAGAGCTGTTCCAGCCGGTACAACGGCGGTGGAATATCCGGGGCAGTGACACGCTGGATGGGTGCCTGCAGATCCATGAAGGCCCGCTCGTAAAGGCTGGCGGCGATTTCAGAACCGACGGCACATGAACGCGGCGCTTCGTGGATGATCACGCAACGCCCGGTCTTGCGCACGGAGGCTTCAAGGGTGTCGAGGTCCAGGGGTTTGACGCAGGCCACATCGATGACTTCTGCCGAAACACCACGCTCGGCCAGCGCACTGGCAGCCTGCAGGGTTTCATGCACACTGGCGCCCCAACTGATCAGGGTGATGTCGCTGCCTTCACGCAAGGTGAAACAGCTATCCAGCGGCAAACGCTTGCCGTCATCGATAAGGGGTTGCGGGTTCATGCGATAAAGCCGGGTCGGCTCCAGGAAGATCACCGGATCGGGGTCGTCGATGGCCGCCAGCAACAATCCATAGGCGCGGGCGGGTGACGAAGGGATGACGACTCGCAAGCCTGGTACGTGAGCGAACATGGCTTCGGTGCTTTCGCTGTGATGCTCGGGAGCACGAATCCCCGCGCCCATTGGCGTGCGCAGGACCATCGGGCAGGAAAGGCGCCCACGGGTGCGATTACGGATGCGGCTGGCGTGGGAAACCAGATGTTCCATGGCCGCATAGATAAAGCCCATGAACTGGATTTCCACCACGGGTTTCAGACCCTGAGCCGCCATACCGACCACCAGGCCACCGAGCATGGTTTCAGCCAGTGGCGAGTCGATCACGCGCTTGAAGCCGAAGCTGTCACGCAGCCCCTGAGTCGCGCGGAACACGCCGCCATTCACGCCGACGTCTTCGCCCAGCACCACAACGTTTTCATCTTCGGCCATGGCCCGGTGCATCGCCAGGTTCACAGCTTCCAGCAGACTGACTTTTTCATTGGCCATGATGATCACCTCCGGCTCGCCGTGCAGCACGTTCCATGAACCACTCATGCTGTTCCGCCAGCGCGGCGGGCCATTTGGCGTAGACGTGTTGCATGACGGACTCGGGAGACTGGGTGCCAGTGCTTTCAAATACTTCTACTGCCATTTGCACCAGGCCCTGACACTCGCTGATCAGGGTCTGCTCGCGCCCTTCGTCCCACACGCCCTGGCTGACCATATAGGATTGCAGCCGTTTGACGGGCTCCTCCAGCCAGGCCTGTTTGACCTCTTCGCCGGAACGATAGCGGGTCGCGTCGTCGGCGGTGGTGTGGTCGCCCAATCGGTAGCTCAGGCATTCGAGCAATACCGGACCTTTACCTTTGCGCGCCCGTTCAAGGGCAATCTGCATGCGGTCGTAGACGGCGACGATGTCGTTGCCATCGACCTGCTCACCATGGAACCCCGCTCCAATGGCCTTTTGAGCCAGGGTCGGCGCGCCGCACTGAATGCGCCGGGGAACGGAAATCGCCCATTGGTTGTTGTTGACGACAAACACCACCGGCAATTGCCAGGCGCCCGCGACATTGAGGGCTTCGAGAAAATCGCCCTTGCTGGTCGCGCCATCGCCACAGGTGGTAACAGCCACGCGATGTTCGCCTCTGATCTTGAACGCACTGGCTACACCGCAGGCATGCAAGGCCTGGGTTGCAATCGGTACGCACAGGGGAAAGTCCTGGGCCACGGCAGGTTCGGCATAGGCGCTGCCTCGTTCGTCTCCGCCCCAGTAAAGAAGGATTTCTTCCATGCGCACGCCACGCATCAGTTGCACGGCGGTGTCACGGTAATAAGGAACCAGTACGTCTTCAGGATGCATCAGGCTGCCAATGGCAACACCAATGGCTTCCTGGCCAAGGGTTGGCGCGTAGGTGCCGATGCGGCCGGTGCGTTGCAGGGCGACGGCTTTCTGGTCGAAAAGCCGTGTGAGAACCATTTGTCGATAAAGGCGGGTCAGCAGGTTGAAATCATCGGCCCAAGGGGGAAGCTCTCCGGTCAAACGACCGTCGGGGGCCAGGTAACGGGTGTACGCAAGCTCGATCTTATTGGACATTCGCTACTCCTATCACGCGGGGTATGCGTGATGATCATGACTCGCGGCTTTTGGCTGCGAAGATCAGGTCGAAAGGCACCGGGATGGTGGGCCGTCATTCGACATTCAACAGGCGTTCTGCCAATTCATCGGCGATACACGCGGGTGAGCGCTTTTCGGCCTGAGAATGGGCATACACCTCCGTCAATCGTAGTCCGATTCGTAAAAGATGCGCGGTGATAGCGTTCTGATTTTCTCCTTTGTGTTTGAGTGCTACATAAATGAGCCCGCCGGAGTTGATGACATAGTCCGGCGCATAAAGAATGCCGCGTGCTTCAAGCTGCTCCGCGACCTGCAGACTGCTCAACTGGTTATTGGCGGCACCGGCCACGGCAGCGCAACGCAGTTGCGGCACACTCTGGCAGTTCAAGGCGCTGCCCAGAGCACAAGGCGCCAGGATGTCGCAAGGCGTGCTCATCAGAGCCTCGCACGCGACAGGGTGAGCACCGAACTGCTCCATCGCCAGTTGCACCTTGCCGCTGTCCAGATCGCTGACCAACAGATCGGCACCTGCCGCATGAAGCATTTCAGCCAGGGCGTAGCCCACATGACCCAGCCCCTGAATCGCAACGCGCAAACCTTCGAGATTATCGCTGCCCAGACGCGCCATGGCCGTGGTGCGAATACCTGCGAAGACGCCCATGGCGGTATAGGGTGAAGGGTCCCCGGATTCACTGGTGCTGGTGACATGGCGGGTATGCAGGGCAATGCAGTCCATATCTTCGCTGGAAGTGCCGCTGTCCACAGCCGTGATGTAACGACCATCCAGGGTTTCAATGAAGCGGCCAAAGGATTCAAAGACAGCAGCACGACTGTAGAGGTGTGGAGGCCGCATGATCACCGCTTTCCCGCCCCCCAGAGGCAAGCCGGCGAGAACCGCTTTGTAGCTCATGCTTCTTGCCAACTGGATAGCATCTTCGATGGCGCTCTCTTCATCTGGATAGGTCATATAACGACATCCACCCAGAGCTGGCCCCAGGCGGCTGCTATGAATCGCGATGACGGCCTTGAGACCTGTCTGCGGGTCGCAAACCAGATGAAGAGCTTCGGTACGTGACCGTTGCATGAGAGCAAACATTTAATAGTGCTCCCCGGTTCTTGTTAATAAAGCGAGTATAGGCGCTACCGGGGAAAGCAACTGACCATTCAGGCATATGCAAGCACCGCTGGACGAAAGCCGCAGCCAGGGTTAAAAAAGGCATGGTTGTGAGTGTTTCAGACGAACGAGCCCACACGGAGTGGCCAATGACTCCACGACAAAATTGCATGGCGTGCCTGCAACGCACACCACCCTCAGTGTTCGAGGCCGCGTTATGGATTTCGGCCGAGCATGAGCCACAGTTCTTGCCTCATCTGGCGACAGAAGAGATCAACCAGTTGCAGCGCCAGCTCAGTGCAGCGCTGCCGGTCTTGCCTGAGTCGGAACTGGCGCAGCCCTTGTTGCGGCAGCTCAACAGCCTTGGGTTCAAGCAGGACGACTGGAACAATCGGCCCTGCTGCACAAGATCGTGCAACGCCGTCAGGGTCAGCCACTGGGGATTGCGCTGATTGCGATGGAGCTGGCCAGGCGCCTGAACATCACGCTGGAGGGCGTCAACTTCCCCGGGCATTTTCTGCTGCGCGTGCCGGGTGCCGATCACCTGCTGGACCCTTGCAGCGGGCGCCGGCTTTATCCCAAGGATTGCCGTGAACTGCTGGTGCGCCAATTCGGGCCGGACATGCAACTGCGGGTCGAGCACATGGCCCGTGCCACCCCCCTGGATATGTTGCAGCGCATGTCACGTAACTTGCGCCATTTGCATCTGGTCAATGACAACTTCATTGCCGCACTCAAGGATGCCGACCGGATAGTCGAACTGGGCCATGCGACCAGCCACGACCACCTGGCTCGCGCCGGCCTGTATCAGACCCTTGAATGCCCGCAGGCCGAACGCTTCGACCTGGAGCATGCACTGCTACTGAGTAACGATCCTGTACAACGGCTCAAGGTGATGGAGAGGCTGAGCCAACTACCGCCCAACAGTGCATTTCATTGACGGCAGGGCCTGATATTTTTACTTGTCAGGCCTCGGAATCAAGGGAGGCCTTCCGAGTTTCTCTGCTTCCTTGATTTTCATCACCTCCATGCTCGTGCCGGTGGTAGCAAAGGTGTACAGGTTCTGCATGACATGGATGGCCTTGACGTAATCGGGCAGCAGAATCTGTGCATAAGGGTCGCCCATCAAGGCCTTGCTTTTCATCTCGGCAATTCGTTCGGCAAAAAACTCCAGAGCATTTATTTGCTTGTCCGGGTTTACAACTTTGCCCTTCTTGTCGAACTCGTCCCCGGTACGGCTCAAGAGCTCTGCCGTGTGATTATCGATCAACCCGCCGTTATAAAGCCTCATACCCGCCCTCGTCAGTTCCTTGGGCGTGATCTGCTCGGGATTGAAGCCCTTGAAAAGCGGCTTCATGCCTCTTTTTTCCATCACCAGCAGGCTGATGGCACCAAAGTTCGTGCTGCTGGCCTCGCTCAGGATCTGGCTGACCTGGGGCGCGTTTATCTTGGGGGCTTCTTTCTTGGGAGGTGCTTTTATAGAAAACTGTGGCAGGTTGCCAACAATAGACTTTGGCATTTGATACTCCTTATTCATCGAGTGGGCACTCTTTGAATATCGGAGCTGGGGAATATCAATTGATAGCCGGATAAAAATCCATCCGCGTCCTACATATGTAATACATATATCTTACATATCAAAAAGAAAAAGCCTTTCTTGCACTTAAAAGGCGCTGAAATGCATGAACATTCCCGCGCCAATTCAATATAAGGGTCTTACCCCAGATGCTTGATGAACTCCGCCAGCCAGGGCTCGGCATCGCTTTCCGGCGTAACGCTTTCGCTCGCATCCAGACGCAGCATTTCCTGCACTTCAACTGCGCCCAGTTCGGCGAACAACTCGCGTATCTGTTCGCCGCCGCCACAGAAAGTATCGCCATAGCTGGCATCGCCCAAGCCAATCACACCGGCGGGCAGGCCTCTCAGGAAGGCAGGCAGACTGTCACGGAGCTGTGAGTAGATGGGCAGGATATTGTCGGGCAGTTCACCCATGCCAGTCGTTGAGGTCACGGCCAGCAAGGCCTGAGGCTCGAAAGCCTGTAACTCGGCCAGTGTGATGCGCGAGTTGTGCAAGGGTTCATGGCCCGCATCGCGCAGAATCGCGCCTGCATGACGGGCAACCTCTTCGGCCGATCCATAGACCGAGCCGGAAATGATAGCGACTCTCATGACAAATCCTGTGGCAGAGTAAAAGAGTCGGACATTATGCCTTATCGATCCGGCCACTGAGTTTGCATTTTGCAGCAGTAGCCTATCCGCTGGACTCCCGCAAAATTTCCGGGAAATATTTTGAACAAAAATGACGAACGGTCAGAACAGAACAGGGAATTTACGGTCTTTCTCCTCATCGTCTACCGGTCCGTACGAGTTCATCATGCAGCCCGATTCCATCCTCACGCAGGCTGAACTGGATTTCATCCAGAGCATGCAGCACAACCCAAGGCTCAACGTACGTGACAGTACGCGCAGCCTGATGGTGAACGGCGGCGTGCAGATCCAGAACCTGCTGACACGTCTGGCGGCCCATGAGCAGGTGACGCTCCACGCACAGTTCGAAGATCAGCAAATGAACTTCCCTCTGCATCTGGTCGAGGATGAGTTTCATGCCTTGCATCTGGAACTCGGCACACCCAGCATCTATGAAGAAGGTCCGCGGGTCCGTCCATGGCGCCTTATCCTCGCGGAGCCCCTTGCACTGGAAACCGAAAAGGGCTCGCTGACTTCACTCTGGATTCATGAGGTGTCTTTCAAGGGTGTCTTGCTTGAGTACCGCAAGCAGAGGAAATTGCCCAAGCAGTTCAGCGCCTGGTTCAATCCACTGGGAAACGCCCCGATTCCGATAAAGGGAACGCTGGAGCGCGTGACTGAAAACGGCATGGGGGCTTATCGACTGAATCAGGACAACAAGGAAGACGCGGAGCGTTTGCTTCGCTACCTGCACAAGCAGCATCAACGCCTGCACCCCACCATGCACCGATAACCTCAGATAGCTTCCTACAGCGTTTTCAGGAACAATCCTTGCTTGTTTTCAAACGAAGCTGACACAGCCCCACCACCCCGGAGCCGTGTCATGTGACTTCCCTACCCGGGAATCTCACTCGTCTATCGGAGATACACAATGTCTACCCATCCCGTCACCTTGATGGTTGCACGCCGCGTTGCCCATGGCCGTTACCAGGAACTCATGACCTGGCTGCATGAAGGCGAACAACTTGCTACCGATTTTCCCGGCTATCTGGGCTCCGGTGTCCTTGCTCCTCCGCCCGGGGACGATGAATTCCAGATCATTTTCCGCTTCGCCGATGCCGAAACCATGCACGCATGGGAGCACTCAGCCTCTCGACGCTCATGGTTGGTGCGTGGAAGCGGGCTTTTTGCCCAGCCTTCGGAGCGCCGTGTCAGCGGAATCGATGGCTGGTTCGGTACGGCTAACCAACGCCCTCCGCGCTGGAAACAGGCCGTGGCCATCTGGCTGGCCTTCTTCCCCGTCTCGCTGATCTTCAATTTCCTGCTGGGGCCGTTGCTCAGTCATCTGGAACTGGCGCCACGCATCATGATCAGCACCCTGATTCTTACGCCGCTGATGGTTTACTGGTTCATTCCACTGTCTACCCACCTGCTGGCCAGTTGGCTGAACAAGATACCTTCCGCGCCTGAAGCGACAGGTAAATCGGTTGGCAGCAATTGAGATAGCGTTGTGTAAAACTCGGGTTTCAAGAGCTTGCCCGCACTCTTGGCATAACTTCAGTTATGCTTGGGCCTTTGAGTCGGGCAGGTTTTATGCTCGAAAAACCTTGAAGCCAACTGCACCGCATGAATAAAACGATCCTTGTAACCGGCGCCAGCCAACGAGTCGGCCTGGAACTTGCCATACGGTTGGCACAGGCAGGCTATAGCGTCATCAGCGTCAGCCGCACTTTGAAAGAAACCTCGCCTCATCCCGATATCGTGCAGTTTCAAGCCGATCTGGGAGTGGAGCAGGATCGTCTGGCGCTGATCGACTACATCAACTCGAACTACGATGGCCTGCGCGCAATCATCCACAACGCCTCGTTGTGGCTGGACGATAGCCTGGAAAACCTGAACACCATGTTCAAGCTCCACGTCGAAGCGCCTTACCATCTGAACCTGGCATTGGGCCAATTACTGGCCAGCCCGGAAAAAACCGACATCATCCACATATGCGATGACACCTCGTCTCGTGGCAGCAAAAGCCATATTGCCTATGCCGCCACAAAGGCCGCCCTGCAAAACATGGTGCTGTCGTTCGCCGAGAAATATGCTCCGGACATTCGTGTAAACGCGATCTTGCCGGGGCTGCTGATCCTAAAACCGGACAGCGATGAGGAATATCGACGCCAGACGCTGAAAAAAGCGCTGCTGCAATTCGAGCCTGGCGCAGAGCCCTTGATCGAAGCCGTCTTCTATTTGCTGGAAGCCCGATACACCACAGGAAGCAGTGTCGTCATCAATGGAGGTCGACACTTGAAGAAAGGGAGATCCGGTGAATGACTCATTGCCTCCCCTTGCCCCCTAGCCAACAGAGTCCATCATGACCGAGCAACAACGCCTCGAACTTGAAGCCGCCGCCTTCCGCCGTCTGGTCGCGCACCTGGACAGCCGCAAGGACGTCCAGAATATCGACCTGATGAACCTCTCCGGTTTCTGCCGCAACTGCCTGTCCAAGTGGTACAAGGCCGCTGCCGACGAGAAACAGATCGATGTCAGCCTCGACGAGGCACGCGAAGTGGTTTACGGCATGCCGTACAACGAGTGGAAAGCCCAATACCAGAAAGAAGCCAGCGCCGAACAGAAAGCGGCGTTTGCCAAGGAAACCAAGCATGACTGATCTGAACACCCTGCGTACCAGCCTCAAGAGCGGCGAACACGCCTTTGCCGATACCCTGGCATTCATTGCGGCGGGCTATGACTATCAGCCTCAAGCGTTCAAGAACGGCAGCGTAGAAAACGCAGCCGGCCAGAACGAAGGCTCGTGCAAGACACTGGGCCTGGCCCTGCTGGAAGGTTTGAGCGACGAAGAAACCCTGCTGGCTTTCGGCGAGCACTACCGCTCGGTACAAGCCACGCCAGAAGGCAACGACCACGGCAATATCCGGGCATTGATCGCCCATGGCCTGGCCGGTGTGAAGTTTGAAGGTGAGCCCTTGAAGCGCAAGGGCTGATAACGCCGTAGGAGCGAATTCATTCGCGAAGATTTTCGCGGATAAATCCGCTCCTACGGGGCAGATCAGAACGAAGCGTTCGCCAGACCGTCCAGGTAACGCTCGACATCCAGTGCAGCCATGCAGCCCGCGCCGGCAGAGGTGATGGCCTGACGGTAAACGTGGTCAGCCACATCGCCCGCTGCAAACACACCTTCCACGCTGGTCGCAGTGGCATTGCCTTCACGACCACCCTGCACAACCATGTAGCCGTCTTTCAAGGCCAGTTGACCTTCAAACAGCGAAGTGTTCGGGGTATGGCCGATCGCGATGAACACACCGTCGACTTTCAGCTCGTCACTGGTGCCGTCGTTGTTCTTCAGGCGAGCACCGGTCACGCCCATGTTGTCGCCCAGCACTTCATCCAGGGTTGCGTTCAGCTTGAGTTCGATCTTGCCTTCGGCCACACGAGCGTGAAGTTTGTCGATCAGGATCTTCTCGGCGCGGAAAGTCTCGCGACGGTGAACCAGAGTTACCTTGCTGGCGATATTGGCCAGATACAGCGCCTCTTCCACAGCAGTGTTACCACCACCGACCACAGCCACTTCACGGTTGCGATAGAAGAAACCATCGCAGGTGGCGCAAGCGGAAACGCCCTTGCCCATGAACGCTTCTTCCGACGGCAAGCCCAGGTAACGAGCGCTGGCGCCAGTGGCGATGATCAGAGCATCGCAGGTGTAGACCGCGCTGTCGCCAGTGAGGCTGAATGGCTTGCCAGCCAGATCCACGGAATTGATGTGGTCGAACACGATCTCGGTTTCAAAACGCTCGGCATGCTCACGCATACGCTCCATCAATGCTGGACCGGTCAGGCCATGGGGGTCGCCCGGCCAGTTATCGACTTCAGTGGTAGTGGTCAATTGACCACCAGCCTGCATGCCGGTGATCAGCAAAGGCTTGAGGTTGGCACGTGCGGCATAGACCGCAGCGCTGTAACCGGCAGGGCCGGAGCCGAGAATAATCACTCGGGAATGACGTACGTCGGACATGACACACTCCTATCGACCGACCGGTTTGCCGCGGTCGGAACGGCTGGATAAAAAAGGACTGCCGATACACTTGGGGAAGTGCTCTGTAGCTCGGCAATCCTGAAAGTTCTGAAACTGCGAGCCCCTGCCGCAGCAACACATTACGCGCTCTAGATGTTCGACGAGGTCTGGTAATCGGCAACGCCCTGAGGGCCAGCCGTCATGCCTTTTCTACCAGCACCCTCATTGATGACTCCATCAAGAGTTGCAAAGGATAGGTCAAGAAAGTGATGCAGAGCCTATCGGGGTGAAGAAGGGTAAGGAAATATCGATTCACAATCCACCTCATAGTCCACTTCTATGCACAACGGCCATGCCGATACCGCTCAATGAGCCGCTGACAGCTCTTTCAAGCGCCCGGCAAAGTCGGTAAGGTCGAGCGTTTTCCATTTTTCGGAGGCTGCCATGCCCGCCCCTGCCCTCACAGGCCCGCAATACCTGAAAGAAGGCCTGAAACTGGTCCTCAGCCCTGGCCTGCGCCTGTTTGTCCTGCTGCCGCTGAGCATCAACCTGGTGCTGTTCTGTGGCCTGATCTATCTGGCCCTGCATCAGTTCGGCATCTGGGTCGATGCTTTCATGCCGACCTTGCCGCACTGGCTGAGCTTTCTGAACTACATCCTCTGGCCGCTGTTCGTGGCACTGGTGCTGTTTATGGTGTTTTTCACCTTCACCATGATAGCCAACATCATCGCCGCCCCCTTCAATGGCTTTCTATCCGAGAAAGTCGAAGCCGTGATTCGCGGCAAGGATGAATCACCTGACTTCAGTTGGGCCGAACTGGCGGCCATGATCCCCCGCACACTGGCCCGCGAGGCTCGCAAGCTGGGCTACATGCTGCCGCGCATGCTCGGGCTGTTCATTCTGTCCTTCATCCCGGTGGTCAACCTGATCGCCGCCCCGCTCTGGCTGCTCTTCGGGATCTGGATGATGGCTATCCAGTACATCGACTACCCGGCGGACAACCACAAGCTGGGCTGGAACGAAATGCTCGACTGGCTGAAAAGCAAGCGCTGGCAAAGCCTGAGCTTCGGCGGCATCGTTTATCTGGCGTTGCTGGTACCGATGCTCAATATCCTGATGATGCCAGCGGCAGTGGCTGGGGCGACGTTGTTCTGGGTGAGAGAACGCTGATTTTTACAGGAGCGCATGGATGCGCTTCTGAAACCTATAAAAAGAAATATCCTACGCAATGAAAAGAACACGCTTTAACCCCCCCTATAAAACAACTAAAAAAACCACTGGCAATACATTACCGCCATGGGAAAAACCTTGCCGTGATATCAATATAAAACAAGCTGTAGGATCTTTATGTAGGACACTTATTAAAACCCTTTAAACACTAAGCATCGCCCACCGTCAAAAACAAATTATAAAAACTGGCACCCTCTTTGCTCTCCTGCAATAAACCCACAGGAGGCAACACCATGGAAGTCAAAACAAAAACTGCCGCAACACAAACCGCTTACAAACCTGCCGCGCTGGAAAAAATGCCAGAACCGCGCTCAAGCCGTTTTGCCCAGGTTTTCAGTGACGTTAAAAAAGCGGCACAAGGCCCCGGCACGGCAATCATTCCCTCAGCCGCAACGCTGACCCGTCTGGTGCAACCACGATCCACTTACTTCCTGCAGAACATGAGCCCGGAACAAAGGAAGTCCGCCGTCAACGACAAAGACTTCGAGCCCAGGCCGGCAGCGCTGGAAAGAGTGACTAGCCAGCAGAGCCGTCAACTCAAGCACGATGCTGTTTAACCTGAGCGGAGTCGGAAAATGCAAACTCATACCGATTCGCCATTTCCCAATGTCACCTGCTTGGGCCCGCGATCAAAAGCCACGGCTACTGCGCAAACTGAAGAAGGGATGTCATTCAAGCAAGTGTTGGATGCGACTCAGAGCGAGGGTTCGATAGTCAGTCAAGGAAAAAGAGACACGTTTCCCAGGGGATCAACATTCCGGTCTGAACTCCTTGACGAGGCCGGCAGGGACCCGACTCAAGCAGCAAAAATGGCATATGAGTACGCTTATAACTCGTTGGTATTTGAGTTATTTGATGTTACTGACTACCCAATCATCCGCTATACCACAACCGGCCAGATAGTCACTGACAAAACAAGATTGTATTTTGCAAAAACGATGTCTTCAGTGCAAAAGCTTCGCGGAGAACTTTACAAAACAGAGCTTTTTAAAGGTACACCACCTGCGAAAATCCTGGAGAAAATCTTGGATTTCAATGACAGCCTTCCTCAAAAATTTAAAGACATGGCCCATTGGTAGTTTTCACTCTATAGAACTATATAAAACGCGAATCATGTAGGACCGGATTTATCCGGGAAGGCGTTATGTCTACAAAGAAAGATGTAATGAATATACAGGCCTCTTCCCGGATAAATCCGGTCCTACATGCTAATGCTGATCAGTTAAGGCACACACAAACTTGTGGGAGGCAGCTTGCTGGCGAAAAGGCCTGAAACCGACAGATATTCTGCGTCTGTACACTGAAGTCGCCAGCAAGCTGCCTCCCACAAAGTAATTTATGACCTTAACTGATCGGCATTAGCCCACATCCTGATCCATTTTTGCGCTCCCCCCGTCACAAATCCATCACCCAAAAGCCACATAACCGACATGCAACAAGCCGAGACTGCTCTCATGAGCAAAATCCTGCATGTCACTCTTATCACTGAAACCTTCACTCCCGAGATCAATGGCGTCGCCAATACGTTGGGGCGGCTGTGTGACGGGTTGCGTTTGCGCGGGCATCAGGTCGAGCTGATTCGGCCTCGCCAGAGTGATGAGGCAGGTTTTACTGCGGCCGACGATCTGATGCTGTGCCGGGGATGGCCGATACCGGGTTATCCGGGTTTGCAATGGGGCCAGTCTTCGATGCACAAGCTGTTGCGCCGTTGGCAGCGGCGGCGCCCGGACGTGTTGTATATCGCCACCGAAGGGCCGCTGGGGCTTTCTGCATTGCGAGCGGCCAGGCGGTTGGGGATTGCGGTGATCAGTGGCTTTCATACCAATTTCCCGCAATACACGCAGCAATACGGCATGGGGTTCATCACCCGCTTGCTGACCCACTATCTGCGTTGGTTCCACAATCGCTCGCGCATGACGCTTGTCCCCAGTATCAGCCAGAAGATGGAGCTGGAGCGGCGTGGTTTCGAGCGGATCGAGTTGTTGTCTCGCGGCGTGGACAGCCAGTTGTTTCACCCTTCCAGACGCTCGCAGGCGCTTCGCGAAAGTTGGGGGTTGCAGGTGGGTGATACCGCCATCCTGCATGTCGGCAGGCTGGCACCGGAAAAGAACCTCGGCTTGCTCAAGACGTGCTTCGAGACACTGAAAGAGAGCTATCCGCGGCGCACCCTGAAACTGATTGTGGTCGGAGACGGGCCGCAACGTGCCACTCTGGAACAGCAGATACCCGATGCGATTTTCTGCGGGGCGCAGCGCGGCGAGGCGCTGGCAGCGCACTACGCATCCGGCGATCTGTTTCTTTTTCCAAGCCTGACCGAGACATTCGGCAATGTCGTGCTTGAGGCGCTGGCATCAGGGCTTGGTGTGGTCGCCTACGACGAGGCGGCTGCCGGGCAGCATATTCGTCACGGTCACAATGGCGCGCTGGCCATGCCCGGTGATGAGGAAGCGTTCATTGATGCCGCACACTGGCTGATAGAGGACAGTGAAGCCCTGCGCAGGGTACGTCTGAATGCTCGCAAGCATGCAAGTCGTCAGGGCTGGACGGCGATCATCGATCAGTTCGAGCAGCAGTTGTTCAGCGCTTGCCCGGCCAACGATGCACAGGCCAAAGGCCAGACCGTCAAATCCATTTCGGGCTGAATGCCGGGCAAACGCAGTACGATGACGTCAGGCCAGAGCCTTTTCGATTGCCTGAATAACGGCAGGATCATCCGGCGCCATGCGTGGTGAAAAACGGGCAATCACGCCACCATTGCGACCGACCAGAAACTTCTCGAAGTTCCAGGTGATATCGCCAGGAAACTCGGCCCCCTCGCCAGCCAGCAGACGGTACAGCGGGTGACGTTGCGCCCCGTTGACTTCCAGCTTCTCGCCCAGCGCAAAGGTCACGCCGTAATTGAGTTCGCAGAAGGCCTGAATGTCCTGCTCGGAGCCAGGTTCCTGTCCGGCAAACTGATTGCACGGCAGGCCCAGAATGCTGAAGCCTTTGTCCTTGTACAGCTGATAAAGGCTTTCAAGCGCCGCATATTGTGGTGTAAGCCCACACTTGGAGGCCACATTGACGACCAGAACCACTTTGTTCTTCAAAGGCGCCAGAGGCAGTTCCTGCCCGTTCAGCGCCTTCAGTGTGATGTCGTGAAAAGCACTCATGAAATCCTCCCCCCTGAAGCCCGAGCGAACCAAAAAGGCGCCGTGGCAGACCGCGTAACGAAAGTCGTCATCGCAGAACAGCCAGAGCGCCCTTGTCAGTTACCTGAGCTTAGCAGCACAAATCAGTGCTGATGACCGCCTTCGCCATGAATGTGGCCATGAGCCAGTTCTTCTTGGCTGGCATCACGGATGCTCACGATCTTGACTTCGAAATTCAGGCGCTGACCCGCCAGCGGGTGGTTGCCATCAACGGTGACATCGTCGCCATCCAGGTCGCGAATGGTCACGATCTGCATGCTGCCGTCAGGGCCCGAAGCGTGGAACTGCATGCCGACTTCAAGTTCATCGACACCTTCGAACATGCTGCGGTTCAGGGTGCTGACCAGTTCGGCAGAGTATTCACCGTAGGCATCTTCAGGCTCGATGGCGACTTTCAGCTCGTCACCGACGTCTTTGCCGACCAGTGCCTTTTCCAGGCCCGGAATGATGTTGCCGGCGCCATGCAGGTAGACCAGCGGAGCACCGCCGGCAGAGCTGTCGATGACCTCACCAGCGTCGTTGGTCAGGGTATAGTCAATAGAGACAGCCTTGTTAGCGGCGATCGGCATGGGACAGGACCTTTTGCTTAAGATTGAAGAACGGGCAAGTTTAACCAAGCAATCGCACGAAAGCGAACGCAACTCTGACAGACGGCCCCGATTGGAAAACTCAACGGTTATTGATTTTCGACAGGATGAAGACGGCCACTGGGTCGCAGTGTTGTCCTGCGGGCATACGCAACACCTTCGCCATCAACCGCCATGGCAATCGCGTGCCTGGGTAATGGACGCGGCGCAGCGCCAACAAAAAATAGGTCAGGGCTTTCACTGTGGCTGGTGTGCGAAGTCATCAGATAACGATAGTCTTGGCACCGAGGAGTCGCGTTAGACGGCTCCCTGATTTTTTTCTGGTCGAATGGCTGTCCATTTCGCCTCGGCCATTGCACTGCTCAATCGAGAAGCCGGTATGCAGACTTTTTTCATTTCCCCCACAGATTTTGGCGTGGGTTTGACATCCATCAGCCTGGGTCTGGTTCGCACCCTTGAGCGTGCGGGCCTGAAGGTCGGTTTCTTCAAGCCGATCGCACAACCCCATCCGGGCGATCTCGGCCCTGAACGCTCGACCGAACTGGTGGCCCGCACCCACGGCCTCAAACCACCACAGCCTCTAGGCCTGGCGCATGTGGAGCGCATGCTGGGTGATGGCCAACTGGATGAGCTGCTGGAAGAAATCATCAGCCTTTACCAGCAAGCTGCCGTGGGCAAGGATGTGCTGATTGTCGAAGGCATGGTGCCCACCCGTAACGCCAGCTATGCCGCACGGGTCAACCTGCATCTGGCCAAGAGCCTGGATGCCGAAGTGATTCTGGTATCGGCCCCGGAAAACGAAGTGCTCACCGAGCTGTCGGGCCGGGTCGAATTGCAGGCCCAACTGTTCGGAGGGCCGAAAGACCCGAAAGTGCTGGGCGTGATCCTCAACAAGGTGCGTACCGAAGAGAGCATGGAAGTCTTCGCCGCTCGCCTGAAAGAGCACTCTCCGCTACTGCGCAGTGGCGATTTCCGCCTGCTGGGTTGTATCCCATTCCAGGCCGAACTCAATGCCCCGCGCACCCGCGATGTCGCCGAACTGCTCGGCGCGCAGGTGCTCAATGCCGGGGACTACGAGCAACGGCGCATGTCGAAAATCATCATCTGCGCCCGAACCGTGCTCAACACCGTGCCATTGCTCAAGCCAGGCGTTCTGGTAGTGACGCCGGGCGACCGCGACGACATCATCCTGGCAGTCAGTCTGGCGGCCATGAATGGCGTGCCGCTGGCTGGCCTGTTGCTGACCAGCGACACCGTGCCCGACCCGCGCATCATGGAACTGTGCCGAGGCGCGCTACAGGCCGGTTTGCCGGTGCTGTCGGTGAGCAGCGGTTCTTATGACACCGCCACGCGCCTGAATCAGTTGAACAAGGAAATCCCCATCGATGACCGCGAGCGTGCGGAAATCATCACTGACTTTGTCGCCGGTCACCTGGATGCAGCCTGGCTGCATCAGCGCTGTGGTACGCCACGGGAGCTGCGCCTTTCGCCTGCCGTGTTCCGTTATCAGTTGATCCAGCGCGCTCAGGCCGCCAACAAGCGTATCGTCCTGCCCGAAGGCAATGAGCCGCTGACCATTCAGGCGGCAGCGATCTGTCAGGCCCGCGGCATTGCCCGGTGCGTCCTGCTGGCCAAGCCCGAAGAGGTTCGGGCGATTGCTCAGGCTCAAGGTATCGAATTGCCGCCGGGACTGGAGATTCTGGACCCTGACCTGATTCGCGAACGCTATGTCGCGCCGATGGTCGAGTTGCGCAAGAACAAAAGCCTCAACGCTCCCATGGCCGAGCAGCAACTGGAAGATCCCGTGGTGATCGGCACTGTGATGCTGGCGCTGGATGAGGTCGACGGGCTGGTATCGGGTGTCATTCACTCCACCGCCAATACCATTCGCCCCGCGCTGCAACTGATCAAGACCGCACCCGGCTGCACCCTGGTTTCATCGGTGTTCTTCATGCTGTTTCCCGAGCAGGTACTGGTGTACGGCGACTGCATCATGAACCCGCATCCAAGTGCCAGCGAGCTGGCCGAAATTGCCCTGCAAAGTGCCGACTCCGCCGTCGCATTCGGTATCGCGCCACGGGTGGCGATGATCAGTTATTCCAGCGGTAATTCCGCCAGTGGCGAGGAAGTGGAAAAGGTTCGCGAAGCCACCCTGCTGGCCCGTGAAACCCAGCGCGGCCTGCTGATCGATGGCCCGTTGCAGTATGATGCCGCCGCCAACGAGGACGTCGCTCGCCAACTGGCACCGGACAGCCAGGTGGCCGGGCGTGCAACGGTATTCGTGTTCCCGGACCTGAACACCGGCAACACCACGTACAAGGCGGTACAGCGTAGCGCCGACTGCGTGAGCCTGGGCCCGATGCTGCAAGGACTGCGCAAACCGGTGAACGATCTGCCACGTGGCGCGCAAGTCGACGACATCGTCTACACCATCGCCCTGACCGCCATTCAGGCAGACACACTTTCCTGATACACATACCGATGCCATCTGTGCAGACTGCCAGGGTGCAGTCTGTACCGCATCCCATTACCCTCTGGAGTCACTATCCGTCATGGATTCCTTGCCTGCCCCATTGCGCGGCTTCATCGCCTCGCTGTTGTTGGCGCTCAACACCATTGCCTGCTGCGCAGTGCTGTTCGTGGTCACGTTTTTCAAGATATGCCTGCCCTTCAAGGCTGCCCAGCGTCTGACCGACTGGCTGATGATTCATATTCAGGAAACCTGGATCAGTTGCAACAATGCCTGGATCAGGCTGCTTGGCCACACTCACTGGCAGTTGAGCGGTCTTGAAGGGCTGGACTATGAACACTCGTACCTGATCACCAGCAATCATCAGAGCTGGGTCGACATCATGGTCTTGCAGTACGTACTCAATCGACGCATTCGCCCGTTGAAGTTCTTTCTCAAGCAGGAGCTGATCTGGGTGCCGTTGATTGGCCTGGCCTGGTGGGCGCTGGGCTTTCCGTTCATGAAGCGCTATTCCAAGGCGTATCTGGCCAAACACCCGGAAAAGAAAGGCAAGGACCTGGAAACCACTCGCCGTACCTGCGCCAAATTCCGTCATAACCCGGTGGGCATTTTCAACTTTGCCGAAGGCACACGCTTTACCAAAGCCAAGCACGCCGAACAGAACTCACCGTTTCGCAACCTGCTCAAGCCCAAGGCCGGCGGGCTCGCATTCGTACTGGATGCCATGGGCGAACAGCTTGAGTCGATCATCAACGTCACCATTCATTATCCAGGCGGGCAACCGGGCTATTGGGACCTGCTGTGTGGCAACGTGAAGGAAGTGGTAGCGCACTTTGAAGAGATAAAGATCCCGCAGCAGTTCATCGGCAAGAATTACGATCAGGATCAAGCCTACCGACTGGAGTTCCAGCAGTGGGTCAACGGATTGTGGGAAGAGAAGGATCGCTTGCTGGATCGGCTCAAGGGCTTGAGCTGATTTCATCGCGAATGAATTCACTCCTACGGGGGAGCGAATTCATTCGCGAACAATGGTTACTGTTGATACTGCTCGTACTGCTGGCCTGGAATAGGCTTGAGGTTGACCTCGACACGACGGTTCTGGGCGCGTCCGTTGACATCGGCGTTGCTGGCAATCGGCTGGTCAGGACCTGCACCGCGCACCGACAGACGAGTCGCATCCACACCCTGGGACGTCAGGTAAGTGCTGACACTTTGCGCACGCTGCAAGGACAGGTCCATGTTGTGCTGGCGGCTGCCGGTGCTGTCGGTGTAACCCACGATCTCGATGTTGCTCTGGCTGTACTGCTTGAGTGAGCCCGCCAGGTTATTGAGCGGTGAGTAAAAGCTGCTGGCGATGGAGGAAGAGTCGGTAGCGAAGGTGATGTTACCCGGCATGATCAGTTTGATCTGGTCACCCTGACGCTGCACTTCAACGCCGGTATTGGCCATGCTCGCCCTCAGCGCGGCTTCCTGCTTGTCGGCGTAATAGCCATAGCCTGCCGATGCGGCACCCACCACTGCGGCGCCGATCAATGCGCCTTTGCCACGGTTGTTGTGATCGATTGCCGCACCCGCCAGGGCACCAGCCAATGCTCCCAGCCCACCGTACTTGGCTGTCTTGTTCATGCCACCCGAGTTTTGTGCCTGCCCCTGATTGCTGTCGTAAGGGTTGGGCGACGCACATCCGGACAGCATGGCCACAGCAAGAGCGGCAAGAATCAAATGGCGCGAGCTAGACATTGATGAAACTCCTGATTTAACGAACGCTAATGAGCGGATTAGAGCACGACATCCGTCAAAAATTCCTTAACGCCACCTGAACCGTTTCTGGCCGTCCGGCCTCCGATCAGGTCCTTTCGATGCGGCTCCTGAATGCTCCAAATGTAGCAGAACAGCACAATGCCCAAACGACATGCTGTAACGCACCACCCCCTCGAAAAGAATGTTATTGCATAACAAAACAATTATATAAATCGCGATACAGGCCTGTATAAAAAACAACATTTTCGTCTTTAACTTATTTTTTAAAGATCTGTTTTTGACGCCAGAAAACAAAAAATCCCAATTGGCTGATTCTATTGATAATTAAATAATCACCCGCTTATTGACGCCATATAAATGCGCATGATTTTTTCACGAAATGCCCCGTATACTGGCACAACGAGATCAGGACGATCCTTACAACCAGTAGAGGTGAGGTCATGCCGATCATCGATTATAAATTCATGCATTGTAATTTCTTAACACCTTCAGTTACTTGCCCACTGCTATTGACTGCTCTCTCTCATCCCACCGAAAAACATATCGGTGGCTGAACATGCTGAGAAAAATTCTTGTTTCCGAGCTTTCACTGGGCATGCACATCCACAAGTTCTGCCGCCCTTGGGTCAATGATCCTTTCTGGATAAACCAGGTCGAAGTCGTGCTTGACGATATTGAAGTCCTCAAGCGCATCCAGCAGTCGGACACCGAGGAAGTCTGGATCGATACTCGCCGGGGTAAATCTCCTGCCAGTCATCCGGACGCGCCAGCCAGCGCCGAAGATGACACCACTCCTGTCAGCATGGAGAAAGAACTTCTGCGTGCCCGGCTTATCTGCGGCAGGGCCAAGAATGCCGTCATGACCATGTTCAGCGAAGCCAAGATGGGCCGGGCCATGAATGTGGATGATGTCGGGCTGCTCGTGGAGGAAATATCCAATTCGATATTGCGCCACCCTCATGCCCTTATCAGCCTGTCCCGGCTGAAAACCTCGGATGAGTACACCTACATGCATTCCGTTGCGGTATGCGCCTTGATGGTTTCACTTGCCAGGCGCATGGGCATGCAGGATGAGCAGGTGCGCGAGGCCGGTGTGGCCGGGTTGATGCATGATGTCGGGAAAATGATGATTGACCCGCAGATCCTCAATAAGCCCGGCCGGTTGACCCAGAAAGAGTTCACCGCCATGAAACACCATCCCGAGGCTGGCCTGAGGATTCTGGAGGAGAGCCAGCAGGTCAATGCAATCGTTCTGGATGTCTGCCTGCATCACCACGAAAAGTTCGACGGCTCGGGCTACCCACATGGCTTGAAAGGCAATGAAATCAGCATCTTCGCCAGAATGGGCGCGGTGTGCGATGTATATGATGCCGTCACCTCTGACCGGCCTTACAAAAAAGGCTGGGGCGCCGCGCATTCAATCCGTGAAATGGCTTCATGGAAAGGCCACTTCGATGAAGTGGTATTCCAGAGTTTCGTCAAGACCGTGGGCATTTACCCCGTTGGTGCTCTTGTGCGCCTGGAAAGCGGACGCCTGGGAGTTGTAGTCGAACAGAATGAACAATTACTGTTGCCCAAAGTAAAAGTGTTCATGTCGGCGCGAACACGAAAGACATTCGCCCCGCAAATCATTGACCTGGCAAACAAGGATGACCGGGACGCCATCGTTAAAATAGAACGGGCCGAAGACTGGGAGTTGAGCGATATCGATCAACTATGGGCGGGATGCAAGGCAGGGTAAGTCTGTTATTCCCTGCTTGCCGAGAGTTCAAACACCGACGCATGAAGAGTCGGTATTTAAAGGCCGTTCACCCCAATAACCCCAACACTTTCGCCCGCGCCACCGCCTGGGTTCGGCGCTCTACACCTAGCTTGCTGTTGATATGGCTGGCGTGGGTTTTGACGGTGTGCAGGGAGATGAACAACTGATCGCTGATTTCCTGATTCGAGCAGCCTTGGGCAATGAGTTGCAGCACTCCCAGCTCACGTACGCTCAAGCTGTCGTTGCCATGGGTCTGCTCGGTTACCGGCGGAGCCAGGCACAAAGGCAGCTTTTCCAGCAGGGAGTCGCGCACAAGGCAGGCAGGCCTTTGCAGCAGTTGTTCACGAAGCCACAGTGGGTGGCCGTCGATCAGGTCCTTGAACGGCAGCAATGCACCACCCTGCGCCGCAAGCAGGCTGCGATTCAGAAGCTCACCGGCCTCACTCAGCCGGGCACTGTCCAGCAGCAGACGGATGCGCTGGTTGAGCGCGATCAAGCCCAGCAACTGCGCGCCCATGGTTTGCGCATGGTGCTCCAGCTCCTGCAAACGTTGCGCGGATGCACAGGTATCGCCACGAATCTGCTCCAGAACGGCGCGCTGCAATTCGACCTGTTGCGGCAATTGTGGATGACACTCCGGAGCCGCCGTCGCCAGCCCGCCACTGTAGGTCTGAGTCAGACGCAGCAGCCAGGCTTCGGCCAGATCGATACGGCCTTGCACCAGCCACAGCTCACATTTGACCAGCGTGATCATCGCCAGGTAGTAAATCGGTGGCACATCCCAGATATGCATCAGGCGCTCGGCTTCGCCAAGTTCGGCAAAGGCTTCGGCAAAACGCCCTTCACGCCCTTCCAGACCGGCAATCACACAATGCCCGATCAGCACGCTGATATCCCGACAGGCACGAGCCTCTACCAGACCGGCGAGCAATTGCGCACGCCCTGCATCGGCCTGCATACGCAGGGTCAGAAGATAACCTTCATAAATTGTCAGGCGTGCGCGCACGGCATAAAGGCGCAATGTGGGTAAGCCCTTGAGCCGTTGCTGCCCCTGACGCACCTCGTCCAGAGCACGAAGGATCTCGCCCCTGGCTTGCAGGACTCTGGCCCGGTCGTAATGCGCCAGCGCCTCGAACAGCGGATTGGCGACTCGCTGTGCCAGCTCAAGGGCATCACGGTTCAGAGCCCTGGCGCGCAACAGATCGCTGTTGGCTATTGCCAGGTTGGCCAGAGTGGACAGGCAAAGCAGACGTTGGCCGTAGCGTTTTTCCGGCAGGCTGAGCAATGCCTCGCTGCAATAGCGCTGGGTCTTGTCGCTGTCACCGCGGCCACGAGCAATGATGCCACTGAGCGCCAGCCACTGGGCGAGCATGGATTTCTGCGCAGTGGCCGACGGCGCTGGCAGAAAGCGGCTGAGATTTTCTGCCAGCTCTTCGGCAGCATCGAGCTGGCAAGCCAGCCCCAGCGCCCAGGCGTACAGCACAATCAAGCGTGGTGTGCTGGTCAGCAGACTGTCTGGCAGGTCCATTCGCCAGCGCAGCAGCATGCCGACATTCTGTTCGGCCAGAAGCTGTTCTTCGGAAAGGTTCTGCACCAGATTGGCAGCGACATCCAGATGCCCGGCACGCAACGCCTGTTCAATGGCTTCGTCCAGCAAGCCCTGTTCGTTGAACCAGCGGCAGGCATTCAGATGCAGGCGATTCTGTTGCGGGCCGGCAATCTGCCGTGCACGTAACAGGTCGGAGAACAGATGGTGATAGCGAAACCAGCGCCCCTGCTCATCCAGCGGCACCAGAAACACCTGATGCGCTTGCAGGTAACGCAGCATCTGGGCGCTGTCGTGAACCTCTCGGGAGGCATCGCATAATTCGCTGCAAAAGCGTTCAAGGCAGGCGGTTTCATAAAGAAAGGCCTGGACATCGGCCGGAAGACAGTCAATGACCTCTTCAAGCAGATACTCACTGATCAAGACTTCGCCATCACGCAGAGCCTGCGACAAAGCATGGTCATCGCCGGCTTCAGACGCGGCCAGCAGCCAGAAGCGCAAACCTGCCACCCAGCCCTCGCTACGCCGGATGAGGCTTCGCTGTGCATCGCTGTCCAGTGAGCAGCTATGTCGGTCGAGCACTGCCAGGGATTCGGCGTCGGTCAATCGCAAATCACTTTCGTTGAGTTCAAGTAATTGTCGAGACAGACGCAGGCGCGCCAGATGCCAGTTAGGACGCTGGCGGCTGGTGACCATGACCACCAGCCCGGTCGGCAAGTGGTTGAGGAAAAACTGTACGCAACGGTCAAGCACCGAGCCCTGCACCAGATGGTAATCATCCAGGACCAGAAGCAAGGGTTTGCTCAACATCAGGTGCATGGCCAGCTCATCCAGCAAGCCGTCGAGCCACTCCTCGAAGGCAAAGGGCTGATTGCGTTGACGCATTTTCAGCAAGCCCATGGCCTGCGCGCCCAATTGTGGAAAGAACTGCTGAAACCCGGCCAGCAACCGCTCAAGGAAACGGCCAGGATCGCTTTCGCGAGGGTTCAACCCCAGCCATATGCTCTGCCACTGGGCGGGCAGATTCTGGCAAAACTCCACGGCCAGCGAACTCTTGCCGAAACCGGCAGGCGCACAGATCAGCAACAGACGCCCGGACAACCCTTCGGTCAGACGTTCGCACAAGCGGGAACGAGGCAGATAACCATCGGGCAAGGGAGGCCGAAAGAATCGTCCTTCCAGTGCGGAGGTTGCGCTACCTGCGATGCCTTGCATACGGGACAGATCAGTCATGGCCAGCTCTTCTGGAGTATTGTTTCGCCATAGCAGCTGTCCGGAGACTAGCGGGTAACACCAACCTTTTGAAGGAAGCGACCGAAAAGTCCGTAACAAAATTCCTACAATTTGTGAGCCGAATACCTCTGCATAAAAAAGCCCCAATCAAGGGGCTTTGGCTATAAGTCATTGAAACTGCTTGGCTGCTTGCACTTTTAGCGGCCTGTTTACATGCAGACAGCGTCAAAAGACCCCAGTCTGCACGTCATGACAGTTCATCCGGTTTGTGTGATCAACGTACACCTTCCTGACGCAGGGCGTTAGGCGTGAAGTCGCTGGTGCCGGCGGTGAAACCGAAGACATACGCACTCTTCTCTTCGTTTTTCATGCCCAGTGCCACGTAACGGCCCGACTGCAGGTCGTACAGCGTTTCAATGGCATACCACGGAACCTGCTTGTCGTAGTAGTTCTCGGAATGAGCCTCGGCGACGCGCCACAGCTGACCACGACCGTCGTAGTGGTCGATGACCGCAGCTTGCCAGGTGTCTTCGTCGATGAAGAAGTCACGCTTGGCGTAGATGTGGCGCTGGCCTTCTTTCAGAGTTGCCGTCACATGCCAGACACGGCGCAGTTCATAACGGGTCAGGTCCTGATTGATATGGCCAGCCTTGATGATGTCAGCGTATTTGAGGGTCGTGTCGTCGAGCTTGTGGCTGTTGGACGCGATGTACATTTCCTGCTTGCCGATCAGTTTCCAGTCGTAGCGATCTGGCGCGCCGTTGTACATGTCCAGGTTATCGGAAGTCCGCAGACCGTCCGAGGCTGTACCCGGACCGTCATAGGACACCTGCGGAGCACGGCGCACGCGACGTTGACCGGCGTTGTAGAGCCAGGCCGAACGAGGCTCCTTCACTTGGTCCAGGGTTTCATGCACCAGCAGCACACCACCGGCCAGACGCGCCGGCGCGGTCACTTCCTGCTTGAAGTAGAACAGGATGTTGCCCGGATTCTTCGGATCGAAGTCCTTCATCTTGTCGCGGAACACGAACTGGTCAGAGAAGTACACCAGGCTGTAGGAACCATTGGGTTGCGGAGTGGCCTGGGTCACGAATCGCTTCACGCTGCCACCACGATAACGGGTGATGTGGTTCCAGATCACCTCGACACCGCTGGACGGGATCGGGAAGGGAATTGCGGTTTCAAAGTTTTCCAGGCCATTGCCGCCGCCCACCAGCTTGGTGTTGGTGGCGTTTCTCTTGATGGCGGCAAACACGTCATCAGGCACGGTGGCGCCGCGATGTGTCGGGTAAACCGGGATCTTGTAGCTTTCCGGGTAACGCTTGAACAGCGCGTATTGACCCGGTGCCAGTTTGTCCTTGTACTGCTCAACGTTCTGCGCCGTGATGGTGAACAGCGGTTTTTCACTGGCATACGGGTTAGCCAGGAAACCCTTGCTGTCTACAGCCCCCGCATTCTTCGGCATGGGGCTCCAGGCCGGGATGGTGTTATTGGCGTTACCTGCCTTCTCGGCTCCCATTGGCGTCAGGCTGGTCCCCAGCTTCGCCGCTTCGGACTCAGACACCGCAGCCGTGACGCCGGTTGCCAGCAACGACAACCCCAGCGCACCTGCTTGCAACAGACCCTTTGTTATTTTCATTTTCATAGTCATCCCGAAACCTTGTCCTTAGAAGTTCATGCCAAAGCTGAGTGCCACGAAATCCCGGTCATCGACCGTGGTGTACTTCCCATCGAAGAAGTTGGTGTAGGAAAGGCTGGCGGTGTAGGTGTTCTGGTACTCGGCATCCAGCCCGAGGCTGACAGCCTTGCGACCTTCCTCGAAGTTGGCGCCTGGGCCAGGCGAGTAGCCTTTGACGTCATGGGACCAGGCCACGCTTGGCTTGAGGTTCACACCGGCGAATACGTTGTTGTAGTCCCAGATGGCACGTGTGCGATAACCCCAGGAGTTGGCGGTAGTGAAACCGTCGTCTTCACAATAACGGGTCAGGTTGTTCTGATCGGCACCAGTCAGGGTGCCCGCGTTCAAGGTTGCGCACTGGCCGCCCGGCAGAGGCCCCGGACCGTAGACCGGGTCACGGCCATAACGGATTTTCGAGGTGCTTTCCAGGCCGCCCACGTGAGTCCAGCCCACTTCACCCACCAGGGTCAGACGTTCAGCTCCCATCACCTGATCGAAGAACTGGACGAAGGAGGTCTGCAACTGGGTGATTTCCTTGCGGCGATAGCCAGGCTGATCGGTATTGGCCCTGCCGCTGAGCAGCGACACGTTCGGGTTCAACGGGGAAATACCCGAATAGAGAATGTCGGTGGTGTTGATCTGCACCGGAGCATTTGGACGGTAGCTGATTTCACCGCTCCATGCCGTGCCTGTAGGCAGCGTGGTGGAGAAGCTCAACCCGTACAGGCGAATGTCTTCAGGGTATTCGACGTAGTAGCTGGAGTTACCCGCCACCACCAGTGGCAGCAAGGTCGGGGCCAGCGCGGCTGCAGTCCCGAACGGAATGCCGTTGCCCACAAGCGAGCCAACCAGCCCGGTACCGCTGAACGAAGCCGCTGACCCACCGCGACCGCTGAAGATCGGCAGGCGGCTGTGGTAATTCATCATGTAGGCACCGAACTCGGTGTCCAACGGCTCGAAATTGTAATGCACGGCAAAACCGAACTGACCACCGTCACGGGCATCCCGGTCCGGGCCACGGCGTACGATCGCGCCCTCATCGGGCGAGCCGAAGTTGACGCCTTGCTGCGCCAGGGAGTTGAAAATTGCCGTCCGCGCTCCAGCAGTCAGACCGGCAGCCGCCAGAGAGGTATTGAGCCCGCTGCGGCTACGCAATACGGCCAGGTTGCTGTCGCAACCATCGGCGATCACGTCTGGCTGCGAGAAGAAGGTGCCGCAGTTATCCACAACCGTCTGGTCCCACTCAAGCTGGTAGAAACCTTGCGCAGACAGGTTGTCGGTCAGGCTTTGCGACAGATAGAACATGTTGACCGGAATCAGGCCTTCCTTGATCTCGGCCCCTGGGCGACGAAACGCCGATACATCGACCGGGTTGACGCTGTTGATCCCGCCCTGAATGAAGGTACTTTCACCCCAGCTGATGACCTGTTTACCGAAACGCACGGTGCCTGGCTGATCGGCAATGGAGTAGTTGTGGTAGACGAATGCATCGAGCAATTGCCCGCCGGAGGACTTGGCGCCTTCCTTGCGGTTGGAGTCACTGATGTCCTTGAACTCGCGGCTTTCGTCCTTGAGTTCGAAGTCATACCAGTACTTGCCACGTACAAATACGCCGGTATCGCCGTACTTCAGCTCCAGATCGTGAATCCCTTTGAAAATCTTCGAGAACGTCTCGCCTTTCTTGAAGTTCAAGTGGCTGTCATCGGAGGTTTGCGAAAGGCCGCGCCCACCATTGTTGGCGCCGATGAGATTCTTGTTGGGGCTTGCGGTAGACCAACTGGCGCCTATCGAGAGAGATGAGTCGAAGCTGCCTTCGATTTCACCGACATTGAAAGTAACGCCGAATGCGGGGCTGGCGAGCGAGGAAGCGAGACTGACAGCCAGAGGAAGTTTCGCCCGGCGCCAGAAAGGGATTACAGTTGTCATCGATGCGACTCCATGTGCTTTTATTTTTATGGCAGTGGGAACTTCCAGAAACGACTCAGCCATGGATTGGCTGTCAACACTCACCGGCCCCCCTGAGGGCCGCCAAACAAAATGCATCTTTACGCTCTTGCCAAGTCCCCTGTCCCGACTATATCCAGCACGCCCTGCTGCTTGATCCCTCTAAAGTGTGATTTGCAAGCATCAACGCCTCTGGAATGCCTGTTACGACAAGGCTGAGTAACAGGTTGGCAGGCAGGATGGCTTGATTCGATAATTTGGCAAGTGCTGGATTTATTGCCGACGCAGACGCATGCCGTGCTCGATGAGCACAGCATGCGGTCAGGCGGTAAGGGATTTATCCGACGTGCTTAAAGCGTCGACAGAAGAGCACTGTTACTGCTCTGCCATTCAACGATATCCAGACGCATGCGCTTTTTGTCGAGCTTGCCGACACTGGTCTTGGGAATTTCAGTAACAATCGCAATCTGGCTTGGTATTGCCCACTTGTTGATATGGCCCTGCTCGACAAATGGGCTGAGATGCTCCTTCAGTATCCGGGCATCAATGCTCTGCCCTTCGTGAACCACCAGCAATGCAAAAGGCCGTTCGCCCCACTGCGGATCGGCAATCCCCACCACTGCGACTTCACGCACGGCAGCATGTCGACTGCACAGGTCCTCAAGCTCCAGCGACGATACCCACTCGCCGCCCGTCTTGATCACGTCCTTGATGCGGTCGCGGATATCGATGAAACCCATGTCGTCCAGGGTCGCCACATCGCCAGTGTGCAGCCAGCCTCCCGCCCATAGCTCGGCGCCTTTTTGCGGCTCGCGGAAATAACTCTCGGTCAGCCAGGGTGCGCGCAGCACCAGTTCGCCCTGGGTTTCACCATCGGCAGGCAGGAAGTTTCCGTCTTCATCGACAATGGCAGCTTCCACCAGCATGCCCGGCACACCAGCCTTGATGCGGTAGGTGATGCGATCGTCTTCGGAACCTGCGCTCAGTTCTTCGTTCATGTGCGCAACGGAAATCAGCGGCCCGGTCTCGGACATGCCATAGGCAGCGGTGAGCTGAATGCCCTTGGCCTTGGCGGCCAGATACAGGCTGCGAGTCAGTGAGCTGCCACCAATGATGATTTTCCAGCCGCCGAAATCCGTATCCTTGGCTGACTTGGAGTGCAGCAACATCTGCATGATGGTCGGTACGCAATGGGAGAACGTCACCTTCTCCTTGCGCCACAGCTCCACCAGCAACTCGGGGTCGTAGCGCCCCGGATACACCTGCTTCAAGCCGAGCATGGTTGCTGCATACGGCATGCCCCAGGCATGCACGTGAAACATCGGGGTAATCGGCATGTACACATCGCTGGAACCCAGCAAGCGTTCGTTTTCGACACTGCCCATGATCGTCGCGACGCCCAGGGTGTGCAGAACCAGTTGGCGATGGGTGAAATACACGCCTTTGGGGTTGCCCGTAGTGCCGGTGGTGTAGAAGGTTGTGGCGACCGAGTTTTCGTCGAAATCCTCGAAATCGTAGTGGGGGCTCGCCGCAGCCAGCAGCTCTTCGTATTCCCCGACCAGATTCGGCAACTCGGCGGTCTTCTCCGGCAGGTCCGTGAGCAGCAGCGTCTTGTCCACAGTGGTCAAGTGCCCGGCAATGGCCTGATAAAGACCGACGAACTCACTGTTGACCAGCACGAACCGGTCTTCGGCATGATTCATGGTGTAAACGATCTGCTCGGGCGAAAGCCGTATGTTGATGGTGTGTACCACCGCACCGATCATGGGGATCGCAAACATGCACTCCAGATAACGGTGGCTGTCCCAATCCATGACAGCCACCGTATCGCCCGCCTTCACGCCAGCTGCCGTCAGTACGTTGGCCAGTCGGCGGATACGCTCGTTGAGGGTCGGGTAGGTGTAGCGGACAGTATCGCGGTAAACGATTTCGCGCGTTTTTTCGTAGCGGCTGCCGGACAACAGCAGCCCCTTTATCAACAGAGGGTACTGATAGGCGCCATCGGCTGGCGGAAGAACGCGAGTCTGTAACATATGAGTCCCTTTTCAAAGTTCACAGGCGAAGCTTGAAATATGGACTCTAGCGCTCTAGTCCGCCAGCCAAATCAGCCAAAGGGACGATTTGCCGACAAGGTAACGTGTCACGAAACTCAACGTACCTCGGTCAACGCCAGCTTCATGCCCAGCGCCACCAGCACGCCGCCCATGACCCGGTCAAACCAGTGCCCCATACGGGCAAAGCCGGCGCGCACCCGAGCCTGGCTGAACAGACAGGCCACAAGGCAGAACCAGATCGCTGTCGCAACCGCCAGGTAAACGCCATAACCACCCTGAACCAGCAAGGGCGTATGAGGGTTGATGACCACGGTGAACAGCGACAGGAAAAACAGCGTTGCCTTAGGATTCAGGCCATTGGTCACGAAGCCGCTGGCATAGGCGCCACGCGCGGTTCTTTGCTGCGCAACCGATTTGACCGGGTCATCTCCCACAACGGCTGGCTTGGCGCGAAGGGCCTTGATACCGATGTACAAGAGATAAGCGGCTGCGGCCCATTTGAGCGCATTGAACAGCACGATGGATTGAGAAACGATGATGCCGATCCCCAGCAGCGAATACCCGACATGCACGAAAATCGCCGACCCCACGCCCAATGCAGACCAGATACCGGCCTTGCGACCATGAGTGACGCTTTCACGCACCACCACCGCAAAGTCTGGCCCGGGGCTGGCGACGGCAAGCAAGTGGATCAAGGCAACGGTAAGAAATTCTGCCCAGTACATGGGGCCTCCAGAAATATTGGCGAGCATTTGCTGATAGGCTCGCAACATTACTCTTTCAACTTATTACAAAAAAGGTACAGCTGATGAGCAATCCGGGCAAAGCAGTTTTCCTCGATCACACGTCCCTGGACCTTGGGGATCTGGACCTCGGCGCATTGCGTGAAAGCTTCGGTGAACTCGTGTTGCATGACAGCACCGCGCCGGATCAGGTGATCGATCGACTCAAGGGCGCACACGCGGCAATCAGCAACAAGATCGTGCTCGATGCCGACACGTTCGCAGCATGTCCCGACTTGAAACTGGTGCTGGTTACCGCGACCGGCACCAACAACGTGGACCTGGTTTCTGCCCGCGAACACGGTGTCACGGTCTGCAACTGCCAAGGCTATGGCACCCCGTCAGTGGCACAACACACCTTGCTGTTGCTGCTGGCTCTGGCCACACGACTGCCCGATTACCAGAAGGCCGTGCAACAGGGCCTCTGGCAAAAATCCTCCCAGTTCTGCCTGCTGGATTTCCCCATTGTCGAGCTTGAAGGCAAAACCCTCGGCCTGCTGGGCCATGGCGAACTGGGTGGCGCGGTGGCCAGGCTGGCAGAAGCTTTCGGCATGCGCGTCTTGCTGGGGCAGATTCCCGGCCGCCCTGCTCGCCCGGATCGTCTGCCGCTTGAAGAATTGCTGCCGCAAATCGACGCCCTGACGCTGCATTGCCCGCTCAATGAACACACCCGCAACATGATCGGCGCCCGGGAATTACAGCTGCTCAAACCTCAGGCACTGGTGGTCAACACCGCTCGCGGCGGCTTGATCGACGAGCAGGCCTTGGCCGATGCCTTGCGCAATGGTCATCTGGGCGGTGCCGCGTCAGACGTGCTGAGTGTGGAGCCGCCCGTCGCGGGCAATCCGCTATTGGCGGATGACATTCCACGCCTGATCATTACCCCGCACAGCGCCTGGGGCGCGCGGGAGGCTCGTCAACGCATCGTCAGCCAGGTCATCGAGAACGCCCAGGCATTTTTTGCAGGGGCGCCGAAGCGGGTAGTCAGCTAGAATTCGCCCCTTTTTTCAGGAGCGAAAACATGGACCCGCGCAGTGAAGTGTTACTTCGACAGGCTGAACTCTTTCAAGGCTCGTTGCTGCTGGCCGGTTTGCCAGCCGACGACTTGCTGGGGAAGCTGCCGAACGCTCGCGGATGGTGCTGGCATGCAGGCGATCAGACTGCACTGGATGCCCGATTCGCCGGGCGCACGCATTTCGGCGTAGATGCACCACAGGAAGCCTTCGAGGCAGCCGTGCTGTTTCTGCCCAAGGCACGCGACCTGACGGAATACCTGCTCAACGCCCTCTCCTCGCGACTGGCGGGGCGCGAGCTGTTTCTGGTGGGTGAGAAGCGCGGCGGTATCGAAGCTGCCGCCAAGCAGTTGAGCCCGCTGGGCAGAGCCCGCAAACTCGACAGCGCCCGCCATTGTCAGCTCTGGCAAGTCACCGTGGAGAATGCACCGCAGGCGGTTGAACTGCAAAGTCTGGCCAAGCCATACCAGATCGAACTCGAAGACGGCCCGCTCACAGTCATCAGCCTGCCGGGCGTATTCAGCCATGGCCGCCTGGATCGCGGCTCGGCCCTGCTGCTGGAGAACCTCGACAAGCTCCCCAGCGGCCACTTGCTGGATTTCGGATGCGGTGCGGGCGTGTTGGGAGCTGCGGTAAAACGTCGCTATCCGCACAACGAAGTCGTGATGCTCGATGTGGATGCCTTCGCCACGGCCAGCGCAGCTCTGACACTGGCTGCCAATGGTCTTGAAGCACAGATTCTGACCGGCGACGGGATCGATGCCGCGCCCATGGGTCTGAACACGATTCTGAGCAATCCACCCTTCCATGTCGGGGTCCATACCGATTATCTGGCAACGGAAACCTTGCTGAGAAAAGCACGCCAACATCTGAAATCAGGCGGCGAACTGCGCCTGGTTGCCAACAGCTTTCTGCGCTATCAGCCCTTGATCGAAGAGCATGTCGGCGCGTGTGAAATCCGGGCTCAGGGAAATGGCTTCCGGATCTACAGCGCCAAACGTTCTTGAAAATAAGAGCTTGCCGAATGGATTTTGCGAAGGCAGAATCCGCTCCGTCCTAGGGGAGTAGTCTCCCACGAGCAACATGCTCGTCCGGCACGCATCAACATACTTGGTCCTCAGACCATGGTGCGTGCGACCCAGAATCCGCTCAGACGGATCGGTGGTTTGACAAGACCTATGACACGAACACCTTACCCGGGGCGGGGAGGTTGTACGTGTCATAGCCGTGTCGACCCGCCCCTTAGGAACCCTGATGCTGGAATCCCTGTTAATACCCACTGCAATCGTTGCGCTTGCCGAGATTGGCGATAAAACGCAATTGCTCGCACTCATTCTCGCCGCCCGCTTTCGCAAGCCCTGGCCCATCATCGCCGGCATTGTTGCCGCGACCCTGGCCAACCACGCAGCGGCGGGCGCAGTCGGCGCATGGTTCAGCAGCTTCTTCTCCGACGCGGTATTGCACTGGATTCTTGCCGCCAGCTTCACGGCCACGGCCCTGTGGACACTGGTTCCCGACAAGATGGACGACGACGAAGCGAGCACGGCACGCAAGTTCGGCCCGTTCATGACGACCCTGATCACGTTCTTCATCGCGGAAATCGGTGACAAGACGCAAATTGCGACCGTGATGCTTGCCGCGCAGTATTCCTACCTGTGGCTGGTCATCATCGGCACCACCGTGGGCATGCTGATCGCTAACGTCCCGGTGGTACTGGCCGGTAACTTCGCTGCCGAAAAACTGCCGCTGACCCTGATCCGCCGTCTGGCCGCCAGCGCCTTCTTCGTACTGGCACTGGTCGCGGTCTACAAGGCCATGCAAGTCAGCGGCTGGGTCTGATCGTGATGAAAAGAGCGCTGCAACGAAAGCCACAGCGCTCTTGTGCCATCAGCCGCTCAGGATTTGCTGGCTTGCTGGTACAGCGGCATCACCTTGGGAATCGCAGCCTGCAAGGAGGCAATACGATTTTCCGAGGCCGGATGAGTACTCATGAACTCCGGCTGGGAACCACCAGCGTTCTGGGTCATTTTCTGCCACAGGGTCACCGCAGCGTTCGGGTTGTAACCCGCTCGCGCCGACAGCTCCAGGCCCAACAGGTCGGCCTCGTTTTCGTTGCTGCGGCTGTTGGGCAGCGTGAGGCTGTAGTTCACAACCGTATCGGTCAGCGCCATGCCGGTTTCCCCAAGCCCCAACAAGGCTCCCGCGCCTTGTTTGGCAATGGCCACGCCGTAGGCTTTCGACATCGCTTCACGCCCGTGCTCACGCAGGGCATGAGCGATTTCATGGCCCATGACCGCCGCGATTTCATCGTCGGTCAGTTTCAGCTTTTCGATCAGGCCGGTATAGAAAATGATCTTGCCGCCAGGTCCGCAATTGGCATTGAGTTCATCGCTCTTGATCAGGTTCATTTCCCATTGCCACTGGGCTGCATCCGGACGCAGCTTGGGAGCCTGGGCAATCAGGCGGTCGGCAATCGCATGCACCCGCCTGGCATTGGCGCTGGTGGTATCGAGCACGCCTTTACTGCTCGCCTCGCCTACGGTTTCCTTGTAGGACTGGGCGTACATTTTATTGACTTCATCTGTCGAGAGCATGCTGAACATGTACTGCTTACGCTCGACACCCACCGAATCACCGGTGGTCGTGTTTACAGCCTGACAGCCGCCAAGCAATAAACCGCCCCCCAGAACACACAGGGCTAATGACTGACGCATGGTGTTTCTCCTTATAAGCGAGGCGGTCATCCTAGGCGGACAAGAGGCTCTGCACCAGATAGCAGCAAACAGCCATGTTTGTCAGCGTTGTAACAGGTTGGTTCCTGCAAGGACATAAAGATCATAAATCACCTTATGGGAGGCAGCTTGCTGGCGACTTCAGCGTATAAACGCAGAGTATCTGCCGGCTTTCAGGCCTTTTTCGCCAGCAAGCGGCCTCCTACAAGTTTGTGTGTGCCTCAACTGATCAGCATGACGCCTGCCCGGTGAGCCGCCGTCACAACGGCGTCAGGCACTCCGGGGCATTGAGCTTGGGATCGTTCACCAGATTGGCCAGCGGCCTCTCACGCAGGGGCATCTGCACAGAGGCAAGCAGCGCCTGCAAGGTGTGCAGTGGCGTGTCGGCAGCCAGCCAGTCTTTCTGGCCCTGAGCATCGAGAATCAGCGGACGGCGTTGGCTGGCCGCAGCCTGGGTAACCACCGCCACACTCAGATAGGTATGCCCCTGCACCGGATAGGCCTCCCAGACCGCCGCAAAGAACAGGGCCGAGCCCTCACCCGGCGTCAGCCAGAACGGGCGTTTACGGGCGGTGCCGCGCCATTCGTAGAAACCGTTGGCCGGCACCAGGCAGCGACGCTGACGAAAGGCTTCGCGAAACATCGGCTGTTCGGCCAGGGTTTCAGCACGCGCATGAGCGGGCGTGCGGGAAAGGTCGGTCAGCCACGCCGGCGTGAGCCCCCAGCGGGCACTTGCCAGCTCAAGCTCGCCTTCACCCTCGGCCGCACGCATGATCAGCACCGTATCGGCCGGAGAGATATTCCATTGCGGCTGCTGACCGGCCGGAAAACCGGGCAAGGCCGCAAAGGCAGGATTCCAGCGAAACAGGGCATAACGTCCACACATGAGGCTCAGGCAACTCTATTCAGAGGTGTTCAACACACCAGTACATCAGGAAAACTGTCCGGCTCGTCGCCAGACAACGGCAAGGCAGCATTGTACGCAGTGATCAGCGCCCGCGCGCGTTCGACCTGATCGTCATCCACCGAGATACCCAGCAAGCCCAGTCCCGGCAACTCGCCCATACCACCCAGCAAGTCGCGCCCGACCAGGTGCGCTTCGACCCCTTCACTGGCAAGCATGCCTTGCAGCAACTCGCCTTCCATCAGGTTTTCAGGCTCGTAGATTCTCTGCATCATTCGTTCTCACTGCGAACGTCCAGACTCCAGTCCTCGCCATCGGTCCTCAGGTCGAATACGATCGGCCGACAACAGACCGGGCAGTCCTCGATGTACTGCTGATCGCCGCCGGACGAGTCCAGCACGGCCTCCACCGGTTCTCCACAGTACGGACAGTCATAACTCTGTAATTCCTGCATCGCGGCCTCCGGGGTCAGTTGTGCGTATAATTGCCCCATTCTTTTGAAGGCTGCCAGAGCAACCTGCCTTCTTTTTACCCTATCCGTATCCAACAAGAGAGCATGATGGGCGAATTCGATGCCATCCGACCTTACAACGATGCAGAAGTCCCCGAAGTACTGGCACGTCTGCTGAGCGATAAAGCATTTCTCGCGATCCTGACCAAATTCCGCTTTCCGCGTCTGGCGAGTGCATTCGGCTGGTTCCTGCAACCAACCCTGGCACGCAAGCTGCGCCGTGAGTTCGCCGGAATCAACTCGGTCGCCACATTGCAGGACAAGGTCGAGTACTACGTCGACCACACCATCGAGCGGGCTACGGACGGTGTGACCTACACCGGCGTGGAACTGCTCAAGTCCGGCACGGCCTACCTGTTTCTGGCCAACCACCGCGATATCGTGATGGACCCGGCCTTCGTCAACTATGCCGTGTATCACGCCGGCCTGCCCACGCCGCGCATTGCCATTGGCGACAACCTGCTGCAGAAGCCTTTTGTCAGCGACCTGATGCGCCTGAACAAGAGCTTCATCGTGCATCGCTCGATTATCGGGCGACGCGAGAAGATGGCGGCCTATCAACTGCTTTCGGCGTATATCAATCACTCCATTACCAAGGATGGCCAGTCGATCTGGATCGCCCAGGCCGAAGGTCGCGCCAAGGACGGTGATGACCGTACCGAGTCGGCGATCCTCAAGATGTTTCACATGAGCCGCAAGGATGAGCCTTTCAGCGACGTGATCCGCTCACTGAATCTCATTCCGGTATCGATCAGCTACGAATACGACCCATGTGACCACGCCAAGGCACGGGAGTTGTACATTCGCGCCACCACCGGCAGCTACACCAAGACGCCGGGCGAGGACGATGTCAGCATCGCGCTGGGTATCACCGGCTATAAAGGCCGTGTGCATGTGAACTTCGCGCCGCCGATCACCGAGTCGTTCGAGGACACCAAACTGCTGGCCGCCGAAATGGACCGGCAGATTCTCGGTGGCTACCGGCTGTTCCCGGTGCATTACCTGGCTTATGCACAATGGGCCGATGCCGATCCGGCACTCGATGTGCCACTGGCGGCCGACGTGTTCCCGGCCGAAGAACTGGCTCGTGCCAAAGACGAGTGGGAAAGCAGGCTGGCTGACGCACCTGCCGAACACCGGCCTTATCTGGTGCAGCAATATGCAACGCCAGTGCGCAATCAGTATCGGGTCAAGGCCGGTTTGCCGCTCTGATACGACGCTTCACGACAACGGCACCTATAGGGTGCCGTTTTGTATCGTGTCACCTGAACGTCATACAGCTCGTGCACTGTATGGCTCCTCAAGGAATGACCATCCCTTTTTTGGAGCTGTTCATGCTGCACGCAAACAACCAGGATCGCCTCTACCTGATCGCCCAGAGCGATGAACAACAAGAACTGGTCGACGCACTGGCCTTCAATGTCCAGGACCGCCACTGGCTGGTCTATTGCGCCCTGGGCGGGCATCAACATCACGACCTTCCGGACATGGATCTGGAAACAGGCCTGAGCTTTCTGGACTTCTATCAGCAAGCCGCCTGAACCCGGTCGCCAGATACAGAAAAGCCCGGCTCCTTGCAAAAAGGGGCCGGGCTTTTCATTGGAGCACTACTTATTGCGCCAGGGTGCTACCGATAGTGGTGTCCTGGAACACGCGGGTCAGCGCATCACTCAACACATCGCTCACCAGCTTGGTGTTGGTTTCCTGATTCGGCGCCATGCCGAAACGCTGATCCAGCGATGCGGCATAACGGCCGCTGTAGCTACGACCGTTGTTGCGGATGTCCGCACGGAAAGTAGAGCTGATGGTTGCTTCAGTCACATACAGGCCTTCCTTTGGCGACTGATACTTCAGCTCGGCCAGAGTCAGGGTCAACTGCGGAGCATTACCGCCACTTGAGATCGGGGTAAAGCCCAGCAGGCGAACAGCGGCTTCAGCCTGAGCCTGCAACTTTGGCAGCAGATCGGCGCCACTGACGCTGATTGCGCTGGTCTCGGGATACAGACCACCACGGGTTCCCAGTGTCGGGCCAGGACGACCGTCCACGACACGCACGACAACCTGCTGCCCCTGACCTACCGGCGCGAACTGCGCATTGAGCTTGGGTTGAGGACTCAGTTGCTGCGGGCTATGGGCACACCCGACCAGAGTCAAACTGCTTACAGCAAGCAAACCGAACAAAAGGCGACGCAACATGCTCATCTCTCCAGGGGGCCAGACACTAAATGTGCCGCAGTATAGCGATGCCAGCGAAAAATGGGACCGCTGGAGAATCGCAATGGTTCAGCAACGAGAGTGTAATCGGGGTGTAACGCCGGGCAGTCAGGATAAAGCCATCAACTCCACAGGAGATACGTCATGGGCCTTTTCCAATCCTTGTTCAACCTGCGCCACCAATTGCGCCACTATGCTCTCGTGGACAAGTCCGGTATTTGCCGCGCACTCAAGCATTGCAGCGAGCGTCCATTGAGCAGTGACTGGGTTGAAGTCAACGAACAACGTGCCAACTGGCTGAACCAGCCACTGCCCTCCAGCGCACGGGTTGCGCAGCACGGCGTACGTCCGGCGCCACACCAGTTGATCACGGCCTGACGAATACCTGATAAAAGTCACATAAACACGATCAATTTCTGTCGTTTCATCGCTATAATCTCCCCCCGATTATAAGGACGTCTCCTGATCGGGCCTCGCAGCATCGCTAATCCTTGTATTAGCTCCTCCGTAATGCCCACAGAGAGCCGCCCACACAGGTCATTTGCACACAGCCGTGCGCGATGAACGGTGCTCAATCGTTCGATTGATATCGAACCTTTTGCACCTGACAGCGCCTCACTCTGTATGCAGCTGGCCTGCCAGAGCTGCCATCGCAGCCCTTTTTGAGGTTTGGTTCACGTTTCCAAAAGAGCGTGAAAAAACGGGTTTCACTACTTCACAAGAGTGTGGCGAGCAAAATGAATAGGTACGCGTTTGTAAATGCACCATCAGCGTCTGAATCGGCCCCTTTGAACAGGACTGAACGCGACTGCGCCTCCATCACCGGAGCCTGAGACCTGTCGTTCGGGCATGTGATGCCTTGACGATGGTCGAATGGCCGAACGGGTTGAAAAATGAGTTCATGCATCCTTGATGAAGACTCTTGTTCAGCCTGACCGGGACCTGCGCTTTAGATGCGAAAAATTGCGAAGAATCGGACAGGCGATCCTGGCCAGGACACATGGGGCACAACTTTTACCCACGCCCCTTCCCCCTGGCATCTAGCCTCAGGAACGTATGCCGTCAATTTGGTGCTGCAGATTTTGGAGACGCGTTAATGGCGCATAACGAAGCAGTCGACGTAGTATTGGTCGGAGCGGGCATCATGAGTGCCACCTTGGCCGTGCTGCTCAAGGAGCTCGACCCCGGCCTCAAGCTGGAAGTCGTTGAGCTCATGGATTCCGGCGCTGCGGAAAGTTCCAACCCATGGAACAACGCGGGTACCGGTCATGCCGGTCTCTGCGAGCTGAACTACACGCCGCCCGCGGCCGATGGCTCCATCGATATCAAGAAAGCGGTCCACATCAACGCACAGTTTGAAGTATCGAAGCAGTTCTGGGCCTATCTGGCTCGCAAAGGTACCTTCGGCTCGTCGAAATCCTTCATCAATTCGGTTCCGCACCTGAGCTTCGTTCAGGGCGAGAGCGGTATTGCCTTCCTCAAGACCCGTTTCGAAGCGATGCACAAGCATCACGCCTTCTCTTCGATGGAGTACACCGAGGACAAGGCAAAGCTGGCCGAGTGGATGCCACTGATGATGCCCGGCCGCCCGGCCGACGAACCTATTGCCGCCACTCGGGTGCTGAACGGTACGGACGTGAACTTCGGCGCGTTGACCAATCAGTTGCTCACTCACCTGAGCAGCGCTCCCGATGCCCAGGTCAAATACTGCAAGCGCGTGACCGACCTGACCCGCAAGGGCAGTGGCTGGACCGTCAGCATCAAGGACGTGAACAGCGGCAGCACTCGCCAGATCGATGCAAGATTCGTATTCCTCGGCGCGGGTGGCGCAGCATTGCCGCTGCTGCAACTGTCAGGCATCGAAGAGAGCAAGGGCTTCGGCGGCTTCCCGGTCAGCGGCCAGTGGCTGCGTTGTGACAACCCGGAAGTGGTCAAGCACCATCAGGCCAAGGTCTACAGCCAGGCTGCCGTGGGTTCACCACCCATGTCGGTTCCGCACCTGGATACCCGCGTGGTCGATGGCAAGAAATCCCTGCTGTTCGGGCCATACGCCGGTTTCACCACCAAGTTCCTCAAGCACGGCTCGTTCCTTGACCTGCCGCTGTCGGTACGCCTTGCCAACATCAAGCCGATGCTGGCCGTTGCCCGCGACAACATGGACCTGACCAAGTATCTGGTCAGCGAAGTGATGCAATCGATGGAGCAACGTCTGGAGTCCCTGCGCCGCTTCTACCCTGAGGCCAAGGCAGAAGACTGGCGTCTGGAAATCGCCGGCCAGCGCGTGCAGATCATCAAGAAAGACGCCAAGAAAGGCGGCATTCTGCAATTCGGTACCGAACTGGTGGCGGCACAGGACGGTTCCCTCGCCGCCTTGCTCGGCGCATCGCCGGGAGCATCGGTTACGGTATCGATCATGCTGGAACTGATCGAGCGCTGCTTCCCGGACAAGGCTCGCAACGAGTGGGCTGCCAAGCTCAACGAAATATTCCCGGCTCGGGAAAAGGCGCTGGAAAGCGATGCGCAGTTGTATCAGCGCGTCAGCAGCCAGAGCGACGAGAGCCTGGAGCTGGTTGAAAAGGCCAGTCAGGAACAAAGCAGCATCGCCTGATTGCCTGAGTCACAAAAAAACCCGTGAGCCTTTCAGCCACGGGTTTTTTCGTTTTTCAGAATGGTCGTGCCTTTAAAGGCTCCGGGCCAGAACGGCAATGTGCTCCGGGCCAATGCCACAGCAACCACCGATATGCGTGGCACCACGCTTGACCCAGTCCGCCGCCCACTGCTGGTAGCCTTCGGGGTCCAGATCCGAGCGCAGCTCATCCAGACCATCGTTGGCCTTGGCATCCTTGGGTTGTGGCGGGAAGGCATTGGCATAGGCGCCGATAGCGATCTCGACATTCAATGACTTGAACACCTCACGAGCCGCATCGATGGCTGCACCTATCACTTCCGGCTGGCTGCAATTGAACAGCAGCGTGGCGACACCCATTTCGGCAGCAGCACGGGCTGCATCGGCGACAGGCTCGCCAGAGCGCAAGCGCGCAACTTCGTCCGTGTCTTCGTCCTGAAGTGTGAATGACAGCCAGAACGGCTTGCCATCAGCAGGCAATCCGGCACGGATCGTCTGTGCTTCGATGATGCAGCTTTGAGTCTCGGCCAGCCACAGGTCCACATGAGGAGCCAGACCGGCAACCAGCGGCTTCAGGACTTCAGCAGCCAGTTCAGGTTTGTAGAGGTCCGGGCGATAGGAACCGAACAATGGCGGCAGGGAGCCGGCGACCTTCGCTCGTCCACCTGAAGCATCCGCCGACTCGCGGGCCAGTTGCCCGGCAAGATCAGCCAGGGCCTGGCCTTCGCGAGCAAAGCGCTCTTCACCAATATGAAAAGGCACCACTGCATAGCTATTACTGGTGATAACCTGCGCGCCACTGTCGATATAGGCGGTGTGTACGGCACGCACCGCTTCCGGCGCCTCGCTCAGGGCAAGGGCCGACCACTCGGGTTGACGGAAGGGAGCACCGCGGCGCTGAAGTTCGCGGCCCATGCCGCCGTCAAGAATTACTGTCGAGCGCTGAGTCATATGCCATCTACTTATATCTTTATGAAAAAAACTCATTAGGAATGAGCTCGGTATAACGTATTTAATACGGCGCTTTATACAAACTACAATCATTTTTTCAGGGGATAGCTTTGAAACTTAGCGCTCTGCTGGGCATTGGCCTGGTCACTCTGGCAGCATCGACTCAGACCTTCGCCGGTGCCACACTGGACCGCATTCAGAAGAACAAGGAACTGGTAAACGTCCTGATGGAAAGTTACCCGCCCTTCTCTTTCCTGAACGATAAAAACCAGCTGGACGGCTTCGACGTTGACGTCGCCAAGGCTGTCGCAGAAAAGCTGGGCGTCAAGCTGCGTCTTGAAACGCCATCCTGGGACGTGATTGCCGCTGGCCGCTGGAGTGGCCGCTACGACATCTGCGTCTGCTCGATGACCCCAAGCAAATCCCGCGCTGAAGTCTTCGATTTCCCCATCGAGTACTACGCCTCGCCTGCGGTGATTGTGGTCAATGCCAAGGATGATCGCATCCATTCGGCCAAGGATCTGAGCAACAAGAAAGTCGGCCTCACCAGTGCTTCAAGCTACGAAAGCTACCTGAACAAGAACCTGGTGATCGAAGGCGCTGAAGACAAGCCTCTGGAATACCCGTTCGAGAACGTGCAAATCGCCCCGTACGACAACGATAACGTTGCCTTCCAGGATCTGGGCCTGGGCGCCGGTGTGCGTCTGGATGCCATCCTCACCAATCTGGTCACTGCCCAGCCGCGCCTGGATCAGGACAAACGCTTCAAACTCGCTGGCGCCTCGCTGTATGAAGAACCCAACTTTGTCGCCATCGAAAAAGGCGATGCCGAATGGGACGCCAAGGTTCGTCAGATCTTTGCTGAACTCAAGCAGGATGGCACTCTGAGCAAGTTGTCGCAGAAGTGGATCGGCGCTGACATCAGCAAATGACTTCCTTCCAGCCTCAACGCCCACCCGAGCAGGCCCAGAGCCTGCTCAAGCGTGTCCTCGGTTTCCGTACAAGGCTCTATCTGACCTGGGCGGCGATGTTCGCCCTGTTTGCCGGGTTCTTCCTGAGCTTCGACCTGAAGTTCTCGATCATTCTCGACAAACTGCCGAATCTGGTGGGCCTGAGCCTGTCGCCCAACGGTTTTCTGCAGGGCGCAGCGCTGACCTTGTTCGTGTGCCTGTGCTCGATTTTCGTCTCGGTGCTGCTGGGTTTTGTCGTGGCTCTGGCGCGCCTGTCCAGCAGCGCGGTGGCCTTCGGTATTGCGAGCTTCTATGCCTCGTTCTTCCGCGGCACACCGCTGCTTATCCAGATCATGCTGATTTACCTGGGCCTGCCTCAGGTGGGTATCGTGCCCGGTGCAATCCTGGCCGGCATCATCGCGCTGTCCCTGAACTATGGCGCTTATCTGAGCGAGATATTCCGGGCGGGCATCATCGGCGTAGCGGCCGGTCAGCGTGAAGCGGCACTTGCCCTGGCTTTGCGGCCCGCACAAATCTTCTGGCGCGTCACCCTGCCCCAGGCGATGCGCACCATCATCCCGCCCACCACCAACCAGTTCATCTCGATGCTCAAGGATTCGTCCCTGATTTCGGTGATGGGTGTCTGGGAAGTGATGTTCCTGGCACAGTCCTATGGTCGCTCCAGCTATCGCTATATCGAGATGCTGACCACGGCGGCGGTGCTTTACTGGATCATGTCCATCGGGCTGGAGTTGTTGCAGGCGCGGCTGGAACGCCACTATGGCAAGGCTTATCAGGCCAGAAAGTAGATGCTCTTTCGCGAATGAATTCGCTCCCACCATAATTTGTGTGGGAGCGAATTCATTCGCGAACAGGGATTATCAGCCGCGAGCCTGGGCGATCAGCTCGATATAGTCTTCAGCGTTGCGCTGATCCTTGATCAAGGCAACGAAATCATTACCGTGCTCGTCCTTGCCATCCAGGTCATGACCGGCTTCCTTGAAGAACACCAGGAAACGCTCGAAGTCATCGATCCGCAGGCCACGGTAGGCCTTGATCAATTTGTGCAGCGACGGCGAGGTGGCATCGTACGGCTCGAAGTTCAGGAACAGTTTGATCTGCTCGTCGCCGATCTCGTCCCCAATCAACTGCTTCTTATCTTTACGCATTGCGGGCTCCAACTGGTCGCAGACACTTTCACGGGCGGGCAGTTTACCCTTGGCGTGTGCGAGGCTCAACGCGCACGTAGCACCGCAGTATGCAGGTCGGCCCATACATGGCCGTTGGCATAAACCAGGAACTGGCAATAAACCTTTTCACTGCGTAGCAAGTCCACAACGGCACGGTACTGGTTGACCGGGTAATAGAGCGTCAGGGTGCGTGATGGCTCATCGTAGGTCGGCTTTTTCAGGCTCTTGCTTTCGGCATCGAAGTGAATGAACACTTCGGAAATGGTCGCACCCTTGTTCAGCGGCTTGCCCTTGAGACGCAGCAACATCGGCGACGTAATGGGAATCGGCTGCTGACTGGACTGGCGCTGATTGCCGAGGACTACCGAATATTCGGTTATCTGCAATAACTGTTGCTGCTCCGGCGCACCGGCGCGCAGGCTCAGATCATCGGGAGGCAGGTACTGGCCATGCATGGGTTCAGCGTGAACCGGTGTCAGGCCGCAGACCATCACCAGCGCCATGGCGCCAGAAATCGATAACTTCATTCAGAACTTCCCTGAAAAACCAACGATCATTCCTGCGTCACAGCGCAGGAATACCTCTATATGAAGGCATTCCTGCCGCAACGACAATTACATCCCTTTGACAGCATAGATCCCGGCGGCATTGCGCCAGTAACCTTTGTAGTCCATACCGTAGCCGAAGATATAACGGTCCACGCATGGCAGGCCAACGAAATCGGCCTTCAGGTCAGGGCGAGCCTTGCGGTCGTGATCCTTGTCGATCAAAACCGCCGTATGTACGGCACGAGCGCCTGCGTGTTTGCAGAAGTCGATGATCGCACCCAGGGTATGACCTTCGTCGAGGATGTCGTCGATGATCAGCACGTCACGGTCAATGAACGAGACTTCCGGCTTGGCTTTCCAGAACAGGTCGCCGCCAGTGGTTTCGTTGCGATAGCGGGTCGCGTGCAGGTAAGAGGCTTCCAGCGGGAAGTTCAGATGCGTCAGCAGTTTGCCCGAGAAGATCAGGCCGCCATTCATCACACAGAATACAACAGGGTTGCGGTCGGCCAGTTCAGCGTTGATCTGCGCTCCGACGCGAGCGATGGCAGCATCGACTTCAGCCTCGGTGTAGAGGCAATCGGCCTCGCGCATGATTTGACGGATATGCTCGAGATCAGCGGACATGAAGCTCTCCAGATGGGCAGTTTAAGAAAAGCGGGCAAAGGTACGCATCCCGTCCATTCAGGGCAAGCGATTATGGACTAACGTTGCGAGTACCGCCCGAAGGCAAGGATTCACACCTTGCGTGACGATACTGCATGCGCTGTAAGACAGTCACAGCTGAATAGATTAATCTAGGCCGTTTTTTTGCCCCCTGCTGGAGCCTTTTCTTATGCCCATTCGTGAAATCCGTCATCCGCTGATCCGCCACAAGCTCGGCCTGATGCGCCGCGCCGATATCAGCACCAAGAATTTCCGTGAGCTGGCACAGGAAGTCGGCGCACTGCTTACCTATGAAGCCACCGCAGACCTGCCGCTGGAAAGCTACGACATCGAAGGCTGGTGCGGCACCGTTCAGGTCGAGAAGATCGCGGGCAAGAAAATCACCGTCGTGCCGATCCTGCGTGCCGGCATCGGCATGCTCGACGGCGTGCTGAGCCTGATTCCGGGTGCAAAAGTCAGCGCCGTAGGCCTGGCCCGCAATGAAGAAACACTGGAAGCCCACACCTATCTGGAAAAGCTGGTACCGGAAATCGACGAGCGTCTGGCGATGATCATCGACCCGATGCTGGCGACAGGCGGTTCGATGATCGCTACCATCGACCTGCTCAAGAAAGCCGGTTGCAAGGAAATCCGCGCCATGGTTCTGGTGGCGGCCCCCGAAGGCATCGCGGCGGTGGAGAAGGCTCACCCGGACGTGATTATCTACACCGCATCCATCGATCAACGTCTGAACGAACACGGCTACATCATTCCTGGCCTGGGTGATGCCGGTGACAAGATTTTCGGCACCAAGCAAAAGGACGCATAACTCGATGAAGCAGTCCGAATTCAACGATCCACTGTGGCGTACGGTTCTTTCCGGCGCACAAATGCTGTTCGTGGCCTTTGGCGCCCTGGTGCTGATGCCGCTCATTACCGGGCTCGATCCCAACGTGGCGTTGTTCACCGCTGGCCTGGGCACGCTGCTGTTCCAGATGGTGACAGGTCGTCAGGTGCCGGTATTCCTGGCATCGAGCTTTGCCTTCATCACTCCGATCATTCTCGCCAAAGGCCAGTTCGGCCTGGCTGCGACCATGGGTGGCGTGATGGCGGCAGGTTTTGTCTACACCTTCCTGGGCCTGGCCGTGAAAATCAAAGGCACAGGATTCATTGACCGCCTGCTGCCACCGGTGGTTATCGGCCCGGTGATCATCTCCATCGGCCTGGCCATGGCCCCCATTGCCGCCAACATGGCGATGGGCAAATCGGGTGACGGTGCCGAGCTGATCCCCTACAAGACCGCCATGCTGATTTCAATGCCGGCCTTGCTGACCACACTGATCGTGGCGGTGTTCGGCAAAGGTATTTTCCGTCTGGTGCCGATCATTTCCGGCGTGCTGGTGGGCTTTGCGCTGTCGTTCTACTTTGGCGTGGTGGATACCGCGAAGATTGCCGCTGCGCCCTGGCTGGCACTGCCGCACTTCACCGCACCGGAGTTCAACTGGCAGGCCATCCTGTTCATTGTCCCGGTGGCACTGGCTCCGGCCATCGAACATATCGGCGGTGTGATCGCGGTTGGCAGCGTGACCGGACGCGACTACCTGAAAAAACCAGGCCTGCATCGCACCCTGTTTGGCGACGGGATCGCCACGACAGCAGCCGGCCTGTTCGGTGGCCCGCCCAACACCACTTATGCCGAAGTGACTGGCGCGGTGATGCTGACCAAGAACTACAACCCGGCCATCATGACCTGGGCCTCGATCTTTGCCATCGCCCTGGCCTTTATCGGCAAGTTCGGCGCACTGCTGCAAAGTATTCCGGTGCCGGTCATGGGCGGGATTCTGTGCCTGCTGTTCGGTTCGATTGCTGCGGTGGGGATGAACACCCTGATTCGGCACAAGGTCGACCTGTCCGAGGCGCGTAACCTGGTGATCGTCTCGGTGACTCTGGTGTTCGGTATTGGCGGTGTGCTGATCGGAACCGGCAACGGCCCCGATGACTTCGGCCTCAAGGGCATCGCCCTGTGCGCCATTACTGCCATCGCCCTGAACCTGATCCTGCCGGGCAATGACAGCTGGAAGAACAAGCAACTGCCATAACCATAACCCGCGTAGGAGCGAATTCATTCGCGAATGAGCGGAGCGCCGCCCGATTCGCTCCTACGACATCAAGGGTGCTTTTTCACACATCCGGTTCAAGGCCTTGGCCCAGTTCGGGTCGTCATTCAGGCAGGGCACCAGCACCAGCTCTTCACCGCCCGCCTCCTTGAATTGCTCCGCTCCGCGATCACCGATCTCTTCCAGTGTCTCGATGCAGTCGGCCACGAATGCCGGGCACATCACCAGCAACTTTTTCACGCCCTGAGCTGCCAGCTCATCAAGGCGCGCTTCGGTGTAGGGTTCAATCCACTTGGCACGCCCAAGACGCGACTGGAACGACACCGACCATTTACCGTCAGGAATGCCCATGCGCTGTGCAAAGGCCGCAGCTGAGCGCAGGCATTGTGCGCGATAGCAGGTGGCGACCACTTCCGGCGGCGCGGTCATGCAGCAGTTTTCATTCTTGAAACAGTGGTTGCCGGTAGGGTCGAGCTTGGTCAGGTGCCTTTCCGGCAGGCCGTGAAAACTCAGCAGCAGGTGATCGTGGGGCTGCTGCAAGTGCGGACGAACGTTTTCCACCAGGGCATCGAGGTACTCGTCCTGATCGTAGAAAGGTTTCAGCAGCGAGAACTCCATTGCGAGCGATTTGGCCCGCACCACACGCTTGGCTTCTTCGATCACGGTCGTGACGGTGCTATCCGCAAACTGTGGATAAAGCGGGGCCAGAGTCACCTTCTTGATGCCCTGCCCTGCCAGGCGCGTCAGTACCGTTTCGATGGAGGGCTCGCCATAACGCATCGCCAGTTCAACCGGCCCCTGCGTCCACTCCTTTTTCATGGCCTCCTGCAAGCGCTTGCTCAGCACTACCAGCGGCGAACCGTCATCCCACCAGATGGACGCATAGGCATGGGCAGACTGCTCCGGGCGCTTGATCAGGATCAGCGAAACCAGCAGCCTGCGAACCGGCCACGGCAGGTCGATGACGTAAGGGTCCATCAGGAACTGGTTGAGATACCGGCGTACGTCCGGCACTGCTGTAGAAGCAGGCGAACCCAGATTGACCAGCAACAGCGCGTGATCGGTCATGCAACATCCTATTTCAATGGCGGCCCGAAAATTCACTCAGGGCGGCGCGCAGATCAGTAAACCGGAAGGTAAAACCCGCCTCCAGCAAACGGGCTGGCCGGGCTCGTTGACCACCCAGCAGCAAAACAGACAGCTCACCCAGCGCCACACGCAACGCAAACCCCGGCAAAGGCATGAAGGCTGGCCGGTGAAGGACGCCCGCCAGGGTCTTGGCAAATTCGCGATTACGCACCGGCGTTGGCGCGCAGAGATTATAAGGACCTCGGGCATCACTGCGGTTCAACAGAAAATCAATCGCCGCGATTTGATCGTCGATATGAATCCAGGGCATCCATTGCCGACCATTGCCTATCGGGCCACCCAGGCCGAGCTTGAAGGGCAGCAGCAGGCGCTTCACGAAACCGCCCTGCTCGGACACCACCAGACCGGTACGCACCAGAACCACTCGAATGCCCAGGGCCTCTGCATGTTGAGCGGTTTCTTCCCAGGCGGTGCATAACTGGCTGGCGAAGTCTTCCTTGGCTGGCCGGGAGGTTTCATCCAGTTCATGCTCACCCGCATCGCCATACCAGCCGACCGCGGAACCGGAAATCATCACCTCGGGCTTTTGCTGCCGTCCCTCCAGCCAGGCCAGCAGTTGCTCGGTAAGACCAATGCGACTGCTCCACAGCAGCAACCTGCGCTTGCGAGTCCAGGGACGGTCAGCTATCGGAGCACCCGCGAGGTTGATGACGGCATCGATCGATTGCTCACCCAACTCATCCAGACGGGCAATCCCACGCACCGACGGCCCACAGAGTTCAGGCACTTGAGCGGGCCGGCGGCTCCAGACTGTCAACTGATGGCCTTGCGCAGACCAGAATCGACAGAGCGCTCGTCCTATCAAACCAGTACCGCCGGTCAGCAATATGTGCATGGCAGGTTACCTCGCGTGGCGTTCGGGGCAATTGAGTAGTCTATTTTTTATAGGTCTGGCTTATCCACAAAAGCAAAACCTTTTGCTGAACAATAGGCCACACCTGAATGAATTGGAGCTTTACTGCCCACCCCGGGCAGTTGGCCCATTGTCTACAAGCAACAGACTGACCGTCTTTGACCGAACAGGTTGCAGTTGACCAGGCAGTAAAATCGAGAACGACTGCAAGTTATACCAAAAACGGAGATTGTACAGGTTTTAACTACGGCGTAGTCTGTGCAGACAAGGTAACGAGGCCCCTATGACTGTACCTATCGCAATCATCGGTACCGGTATCGCCGGACTCTCTGCTGCCCAGGCACTCAAATCTGCCGGGCATGACGTACATCTTTTCGATAAAAGCCGCGGCAGCGGCGGAAGAATGTCCAGCAAGCGAAGTGAGGCAGGTTCTCTGGACATGGGCGCGCAGTATTTCACCGCCCGTGATCGCCGCTTCGTAGCAGCCGTCAATCAGTGGCAAGCCAAGGGCTATGTGGCCGAATGGACTCCCTCGCTCTACAACTTCCATGGTGGCAGGCTCAGCCCGTCGCCGGACGAACAGGTGCGCTGGGTCGGCACGCCAGGCATGAGCGCCATTACCCGCGCCATGCTGAGCGATCTGCCCGTGACATTCTCGTGCCGCATCACCGAAGTCTTTCGCGGCGAACATCACTGGAACCTGCAAGATGCCGAAGGCAACAGCCACGGTCCTTTCAGCCATGTGGTCATCGCCCTGCCAGCGCCTCAGGCAACGACACTGCTGGCGGCGGCACCGAAACTGGCAAGCGTGGTCACCGGCGTGAAAATGGACCCGACCTGGGCCGTGGCCCTGGCTTTCGCAACTCCCCTGCAAACTCCGATGCAAGGCTGTTTCGTACAAGACAGCCCCCTCGACTGGCTGGCCCGCAATCGCAGTAAACCCCAACGTGACGACACGCTCGACACCTGGGTTCTGCATGCCACCAGTAACTGGAGCAGACAACATCTGGACATGCCCAAAGAGGAAGTCATCGAGCATCTGCATGGCGCATTCGCCGAACTGATCAACTGCCCGATGCCAGCTCCGGTATTCAGCCAGGCGCACCGCTGGCTCTATGCACGACCTGCCGGCTCGCATGAATGGGGCGCACTCTCCGATGCTGACCTGGGCATTTATGTCTGTGGCGACTGGTGCTTGTCCGGTCGCGTCGAAGGCGCATGGCTCAGCGGCCAGGAAGCCGCACGCCGCCTGCTTGAACACCTCAAGTGAATACCATCAATCCCCGCAAGCTGCTGCTGTCGAAATGGACCGCAGCAGTCCCGCTCAACCGCGAAAAGCACTTTCTGGTGACCGAGCTGTTCAAGGATGAGGAAGGCACGGTGCTGGAGATAGAACTGCAAGCCGTGATGACTCACCGCAGCGAGCGATTGCCATGGCAGACGCTACAGAATGCGCAAGTGTGGCGTATGGGCTGGAAATGAGCCTGCGTCTGCCTTGTGAATAAGCGCCGCCCGTAAATTCTTGTACAAAGAATTTGACTTGTACAGCTACAAACCTATGATGACACAAGTTGTACAGACTTCTTGGTCTGTATAAGTCTTGCGTAGAGGTTTGTGATGTCAGCGCCTGTGATCGATAAACCAAAACTGGGTATCAGTGCCTGCCTGCTGGGCGCTGAGGTTCGTTTCAATGGCGGTCATAAAGAATCTCGTCTTTGTACGAGGGCGCTGAGCGAGTATTTCGATTTCATTGCGGCCTGCCCTGAAGTCGCCATCGGCATGGGGATTCCCCGTGAACCGATCCGGTTGGTGGGCGACCCCGAAAATCCCCAGGCCGTCGGCACGGTCAACAGCGACCTGAATGTCACCACGGCGCTGGCTGATTACGGGCTGCACATGGCGACCGAGCTGGGCGATATCTGTGGCTACATTTTCATGCAGAAATCACCGTCCTGCGGCCTGGAGCGGGTCAAGGTCTATCGAGAAAACGGCGCGCCCGTCGATGGCGGTGGACGCGGTATCTATGCCCAGGCCTTCTGCGCCAGACACCCCGACCTGCCTGTAGAAGAAGACGGCAGACTCAACGACGCCGTGTTACTGGAAAACTTCGTCACGCGGGTATTCGCCTACGCGGCCTGGCAGCAACTGCTCAAAGAGGGCGTGACACGTCGCGCCTTGAGCCAATTTCATTCGCGCTACAAATATCAGCTCATGGCCAGCAATCCCCAGCAGTACAAAGTGCTGGGCAACATGCTGGGCAGCATGGGCCGTAGCGATCCGAACGAGATTGCACCGCGCTATTTCAGCCAGTTGATGGCAGCACTTAAAAAATGCGCCACCCGCCGCACCCACACCAACGTCCTCCAACACCTCAGTGGCTACCTCAAACACCACCTCGACACTGAGGACAAGCAGGAAATCCAGCAATTGATCACTCAATACCATCAAGGCGTCGTGCCCTTGATCGTGCCGCTGACCCTGCTCAAGCACCACTTCCGCCAACATCCTGATCCGTATATTGCGCTGCAGGTTTACATGCAGCCGCATCCGGAAAAACTGAGCCTGCGTAATGCGATCTGAACCATGAACGATACAAACCAAGAGGCGCATGAGCCAGACAACTGGCTGCCGATCCGTGAAGTTGCACGTCAGACCGGGGTCAACGCCGTCACGTTGCGGGCCTGGGAACGACGCTACGGGTTGATCGTGCCCCACCGCACCGCCAAGGGACATCGCCTGTATACCCACGAGCATGTACAGCGGGTGATGACGATTCTGACCTGGCTCAATCGCGGTGTATCCGTCAGTCAGGTCAAAGCCTTGATCGATGAACAACAGCCGGAAAGCTTCACGCCCGGCAATGATTGGGATGCCCTGCACCAGACGCTGTTGCAGGCCATCGGTGAACTGGCCGAACGCCGGGTCGACGATGTTTTCAATCAGGCCATGTCGCTGTATCCGCCACGAACCTTGTGTGAGCAATTGTTGCTGCCGCTGCTGGCCGAGCTGGAGAAGCGCTGGCAAGGCAAGTTCGGCGCGCAGATGGAGCGTGTGTTCTTTTATTCGTGGCTACGCAGCAAGCTTGGCGCACGCATCTACCACAACAACCGGCAACTCAACGGCAAGCCGTTGCTGCTGGTGAATCAGTCCGACCTGCCGCTTGAGCCGCATCTATGGCTCGTGGCCTGGCTGGTCAGCAGCGCCGACTGCCCCGTGGAAGTATTCGACTGGCCGCTGCCAAACGGTGAGCTGGCACTGGCCACCGAATACCTGCAACCACGCGGCGTCCTGCTCTACTCCAGCAAATCGCTGAACCCGACTCAACTGCCAAGGCTACTGAGCAATATTTCCTGCCCGATCGTGTTGAGCGGACCAACGGTACAGATCCATAACGCCGATTTGCTCGTATGTGCGAACGAGGTCACAGGATTGACCCTTGCTCAGGACCCGCTCAGCGCACAGATCGAATTGAACAGGCTCGGACTCATTTAAAGGATTTCACATGCAACTGTTTTGGCTGCGTAGCGATTTGCGCGTTCACGACAATACCGCCCTGGCCGCTGCCATGGAGCGGGGTCCTGCGCTGGCTGTGTATCTGATCAGCCCGACTCAATGGCAGAACCATGACGACGCAGCCTGCAAGGTCGATTTCTGGCTGCGCAATCTGGTCGAGCTGGAAAAAGCCCTGGGTGATCTGAATGTCCCTCTACTGATTCGTGATGCAGATACCTGGGACAAAGCCCCTGAAGTGTTGTTGCAGCTCTGCGCCGAGCATGGCGTCGAAGGCGTACATGCGAATGAGGAGTACGGCATCAATGAAGGCAAACGCGATCAGGCCGTACGCCATGCACTGGAAAACGCCGGTGTTCATTTCAGCAGCTATCTGGATCAACTGCTGTTCAAGCCTGGCAGCATCCTGACCAGGACCGGCGGCTACTTTCAGGTTTACAGCCAGTTCCGCAAGGTCTGCTACGCCCGCCTGCACGAAGCGATGCCACACCTCATTCGCGCACCGAAGGCCCAGCAACCGTTATCGATCAAAAGCGATGCGGTACCTGATCAGGTCGAAGGCTTTACAACGCCCTCCAAAACGCTGCGAGAACTCTGGCCTGCCGGTGAAAACGAAGCGCTCAGACGCCTGGCTGCCTTCAGCGACGATCAGATCCGCTACTACCAGAGCGAACGCGATTTCCCGGCAAAACCTGGCACCAGCCAGTTGTCGGCCTATCTGGCAGCCGGCGTGGTTTCTCCACGCCAATGCCTGCATGCAGCCCTGATGAGCAATAACGGGGAATTTGAAACCGGTAATACCGGGATCGTGACCTGGATCAACGAGTTGCTGTGGCGGGAGTTCTACAAACACATTCTTGTAGGCTACCCTCGCGTTTCACGCCATCGCGCATTCCGCCCGGAAACCGAAGCCGTCAAATGGCGTAACGCTCCAACCGAACTGGCCGCGTGGCAGGAAGCCCGCACCGGATTGCCCATCATTGATGCAGCCATGCGCCAGTTACTGGAAACCGGCTGGATGCATAACCGACTAAGGATGGTCGTTGCGATGTTCCTGACCAAGAACCTGTTGATCGACTGGCGTGAAGGCGAGCGCTTTTTCATGCGTCACCTTATCGATGGTGACCTGGCGGCCAATAACGGCGGATGGCAGTGGAGTTCGTCCACTGGCACAGACTCGGCACCCTACTTCCGTATCTTCAACCCTTTGTCGCAATCGGAAAAATTCGATCCCGAAGGGCGCTTCATCAAGCATTGGCTGCCGGAACTGGCCAGCCTCAACAAGAAAGAAGTGCATGACCCGTCCCTCGTCGGTGGCCTGTTCGGCGTAAAAGACTATCCCGCACAGATTGTCGACCTGAGCAAAAGCCGCGCACGGGCGCTGGCCGCCTTCAAGGCCCTGCCCCATCGCCAGCCAGCAGCGGGCCCGCTCCATGAGTGAATTCCTGCAACGCTTCGCCCATGACTTCGCAACGCTGAACAAGGACAACCTTGAGCGAGTGGCCGGGCTCTATAGCGACAACGTGTCATTCACAGACCCGATGCACCATATCCAGGGTCTGGCGGCCATGCAGGATTACTTCGCTCAGCTTTACAGCAATGTCAGCGCACTGCATTTCGACTTCCATCACTTCGATGAAGTCAGGCCCGGTGAAGGCTATCTGACCTGGACCATGAGTTATTCACACCCACGCCTGAACAGGGGACGGCTTATCAAAGTCGAAGGTTGTTCGCACCTGCATTGGCACGAAAAGGTTTACCGGCATAGAGACTACTTCGACGCCGGTGCATTGCTCTATGAACACCTCCCCATCATGGGAGGCTTGATTGCCTGGCTGAAAAAGAGGTTGGCATGAAGACTTCGTACGCACGTCGCATATGGCTGACGGGTGCAAGCAGCGGTATTGGTCTGGCACTGGCAAAAGAGCTGCTCGACTCAGGAAACCAGTTGGCCTTGACCGCCAGAACCCTTGAGCCCTTGCAGGACTTGTCGCAGCGTTACCCCGGCCAGGTCCTGCTGGTAACCGGCGATATCACCGATGGCGAGCAAGTCAGGCACATGGGCGATCGTATCGAACAGGAATGGGGAGCACTGGACACGGCCATCCTCAATGCCGGGACCTGTGAGTACATTGACGCACAAAGCTTCGATGCAGCACTGGTGGAGCGGGTGATTCGCACCAACCTTCTGGCCAGCAGCTTCTGCATCCAGGAAGCACTGCCCTTGTTGCGCAAAGGTACAAAACCACATCTGGCTGGCGTCGCCAGCGCGGTGACTTACCTGCCGCTGCCCCGAGCCGAAGCCTACGGCGCCTCGAAGGCCGGCCTGCGCTACATGTTCGAATCACTGCGCCTGGACCTGGCCAGCGAAAACATTGACGTCACCGTGATCAGCCCGGGTTTCGTCGAAACGCCGCTGACTGAAAAAAACGATTTTCCGATGCCCATGCGCTGGCCTGTCGACAAGGCAGCACACTACATCGCCAAAAGACTGAACAGCCCCAAACGCCCACTGGAAATCGCCTTCCCCGGCCCTTTCATTTTCAGCCTGCGCTTGCTGGCCATGTTGCCAGCCCGGGCAAGATTCGCCCTTTGCAAACACATGGCACGCCCCCCGACCTCGAATAAGGACGCTCAATGAAGATCGCCATCATTGGCAGCGGTATCTCAGGCCTGACCAGCGCCTACGTGCTCAATCGCTCCCATGACATCACGGTGTTCGAGGCGTCGGACTGGATCGGCGGCCACACGCATACCGTGGATGTGCAGGTCGCTGGCCGTGCCTATGCGATCGATACCGGCTTTATCGTCTTCAATGACTGGACCTACCCGAACTTCATCAAATTGCTAGGCTGGCTGGGCGTGGCATTCAAGCCGGCCGAAATGAGCTTTTCGGTGCATGACCCGCGCAGCGGCGTCGAATACAACGGCAATAACCTCAACAGCCTGTTCGCCCAGCGCAGCAATCTGTTGTCGCCGAAGTTCTGGGGCATGCTGAGCGATATTCTGCGCTTCAATCGCCAGTCCGTGGCCGACCTGGAAAACCAGCGCATCGCGGCCGACACGACGCTTGGCGAATACCTGAAAAACGGCCGCTACGGCCAGCGCTTCATCGACCATTACATCGTGCCCATGGGCGCGGCAATCTGGTCGATGTCACTGGCGGACATGCTGGGTTTCCCTCTGCAATTCTTCGTGCGCTTCTTCAAGAATCACGGGCTGCTTTCTGTCACTCACCGTCCCCAGTGGTGTGTGATTGAAGGTGGCTCCAGAAGCTACATCGAACCGCTGACGGCTTCGTTCAAAGACCGCATTCGCCTGTCATGCCCTGTGCATCGGGTAGAGCGTGACAGCGAGGGCGTCACCCTGCACAGCGCGGCAGGCAGTGAGCGCTTCGATAAGGTGATCTTCGCCTGCCACAGCGATCAGGCCTTGCAGTTGCTGGCCCAGCCCTCACAGCACGAACGGGACATTCTCGGCGCTCTGCGTTATGCCGAAAATGACGTGGTTCTGCACACCGACACACGACTGCTGCCCAAACGCTCACTGGCCTGGGCCAGCTGGAACTACCGCCTTGGTGGCGGAGAGCAGCAACTGGCTGCCGTCACCTACGACATGAACATCCTGCAAGGGATCGAAAGCGACACCACGTTCTGCGTCAGCCTGAATCAGACCAGCGCCATCGACCCGGATAAAATCCTCGGCCGCTATCGCTACGCCCATCCGCAATACAGCCTGGATGCCATTGCAGCCCAGGAGCGCTGGCAGGAAATCAACGGCGTTGAAAACACCTGGTACTGCGGCGCCTATTGGGCCAACGGTTTCCATGAAGACGGCGTGGTCAGCGGCCTGCGCGTGGCCCAGGCCTTTGGGGAAGCGCTGTGAACAGCGCCCTTTACAGCGGCTGGATCACTCATCGGCGTTTTGCGCCCAGAGCCCACGAATTCAACTATCGAATCGGCCTGCTCTATCTGGATCTGGACGAGCAGGACGCCGTGCTCAACTTGTCACCGCTGGCCGGGGGCAAGCGATTTTCGCCGTTTTCATTCCGGGAACATGACTATTTGCCGGAACTGACCGGGCGCGGCGTGCCGCTGATCGAAGCGGTACGCGAGCGGGTCGGGATAGCGCTGGGTCATATGCCGCTGGGCCGGGTCTGCCTGCTGACCCAGGCCCGTAGTTGGGGTTTGTCGTTCAACCCGGTGAGTTTTTTCTACTGCCATGAAGTCGACGGAACACTGGCCGCCATCCTGTGTGAAGTCACCAATACACCCTGGGGCGAGCGGTATCACTATGTCCTGCCCGCCACTGGCGAAGGCCATCAGCACTTCGCCGTGGCCAAGGCGTTTCATGTGTCGCCCTTTCTGCCCCGTGATCTCGAATACCGCATGAGTTTCAGCCAGCCCGCCGAGAGAATCGGTGTGCATATGGCCGACTGGCAAGGAGAGCTGAAAGTGTTCGACGCCACGCTCAACCTGAGTCGGCAGAAGCTCAATCGTCAGACACTGCATCGCTATCTGCTTGCCTATCCATGGATGACTGCCAAGACCTGCCTTGCGATCTATTGGCAGGCCATACGCCTGTTTCTCAAGCGCATCCCGATTTTCAATCATCAGACTGCTGACGGTGAATACCGTACAGGCACGCCGCAACCCAAGGATCGACGTGATGAAAAACATCAGTAGTAGTGGTTTTTCTGCCAATCTGGGTGCCCACAACCTGACAGCCAGTTTTCTGCGCCGGGGCGTGTTGCGCCAACTGAGCAAATTGCGCAACGGCCAGTTGGTGGTCAACGACGGCACTGAACGCCATGTCTTCGGCAAGGCCGGAGCGCTGATCCAGGGGGAAATCCATATCCGCGACTCCGCGATCTGGGGCCTGGTTGCCAGCGGTGGTTCCATTGGCGCGGGCGAAGCCTTTATCCATGGCTACTGGACCACGCCGGACCTGACGGCAGTGGTGCGGGTGTTCGTCAGCAACCTTGATGTACTTGATGCCATGGAAGGCGGCATTGCACGCCTGACAAGGCCCATGGTCCAGGTCCTGCACTGGCTCAACCGTAATACCCGCAAAGGTTCGCAGAAAAACATCTCGGCCCATTACGACCTGGGCAATAAATTATTCGAGCAGTTTCTCGATCCGACGATGATGTATTCCGCCGCTCAATTCCTGAACGAGAACGACAGCCTCGAACAGGCCCAGTTGAACAAGCTGGAGCGCATCTGCCAGAAACTGGCCCTCAAACCCGAGGATCATCTGCTGGAAATCGGTACGGGCTGGGGCAGCATGGCGATTTATGCCGCGCAGCATTACGGCTGCCGTGTCACGACGACCACGCTGTCGAAAGAGCAGTTCGCCTACACCGAGCAGCGGCTGGTACAACTGGGCCTGCAAGACCGCGTGACCCTGCTGCTCAAGGATTATCGCGACCTCACCGGCCAGTACGACAAGCTGGTGTCCATCGAAATGATCGAAGCAGTGGGCCACAGGTTTCTGCCAACCTACTTCAAGCAGTGTTCGCATCTGCTCAAGAGCAACGGGCTGATGCTCTTGCAGGCCATCACCATTCGCGAGCAGCGTTATGAGCAGGCCAAGAGCAGTGTGGACTTCATCCAGCGCTATATCTTCCCCGGCGGCGCCTTGCCGTCGGTCCAGAAGATGCTGGAAATCGTCGGCGGTGACACCGACATGAACCTGCTGCACATGGAGGATTTCGGCCTGCATTACGCCCGCACCCTGCGCATGTGGCACGACAACTTCAAGCAGGCCCACAACGCATTGCTGGAGCTGGGTTACGACGAGTACTTCCTGCGTCTGTGGGAGTTTTATCTGTGCTACTGCGAAGGTGGTTTCCTGGAAAGAACCATCGGCACCGCCCAGTTGCTGCTGGCCAAACCCGAAGCCTTGCGCGCACCGGTGCTTGGGCTCTTCGATGCTTAAAACCGTCGCCAATGCGCTGTTGTTCCAGATCGGCTGGTTCGCCTGCGTGCTGGGCGGCAACAGCTACTGGCTGCTGATTGCAGCCGGTGTGCTGGCAATACATCTGCTGTGGACAAGTTCCTGGACGAGCGAGGGCCGATTGCTGTTGGCCGTAACCGTATTGGGCACGCTGCTCGACAGTGCATTGATGAATCTGGGGGTATTGGACTTCGGCACCGATGGCCCACTGATTCCCTTGTGGCTGGTATTACTCTGGGCAGTCCTGGCAACCACGCTCAATCACTGCCTGGCCTGGACCGCCACCCCTTGGTGGCGAGCCAGCCTGCTCGGCGCAATTGGCGGCCCGATGTCGTACTATGCAGGCTCGCAACTGGCGCAAGCCCAGCTTCCACTGGGTTTGTGGCCAAGTCTCTTGATACTGGGCGCGGTCTGGGCCGTCATCTTTCCCTTGCTTCAGCGACTGGCTACCCATCCACTTATCAACAGACCCACCGGAGCCCCCCACTGAAATCCGCGCTCATCACTCTGACACCGATTCCAAGCGAGCCGGCAGTCACTTGCTCGACCTGTGCGGCCTGCTGCTGCCAGCTGGAAGTCATGCTCATCACCGACACAGGCGTGCCCGAGCGCTATATCGATACCGATGAGTGGGGCGGCGAAGTCATGCTGCGCCTGGAGGACGGCTGGTGCGCGGCGCTGGATCGCAACACCATGATGTGTACCATCTACGAAAAACGCCCGCTTATATGCCGAGAGTTTGAGGCAGGTGCAGAAGAGTGCATGAACGAACGGCAGGGAATTGCGACGGCTTATCTCTGAGGGCGGCGGGTAGGAGCGAATTCATTCGCGAGACGGCATGGCAAACGATGGATAGGTATCGAATGTAGCGGCCTGTCGCGAATAAATTCTCCCCCGCCTGGTCGTTCACTATCAGAACGGCATCTTGTAATGCAGAGCGTAGCTTTCTATCCCGTCGTTCGGCTGTTTGATGCCAGCGTTGGAATAGTGAGTGGCGCGAATGCCGATTTCATGCCCGCCCGCAAAGCGCAGACCAAAACCGATGCGGTCTTCGAAGTTGAAAGCCGAGCCCAGCTTGTTGTCTTCAACTTGAGTATTGGAGAAAACCGAAACACCAATCCCCGCCTCGATGTAAGGCTTCACACTCTGTCCTGAAAACTCGTAAACCAACACTGGCGAAAACGACAGGCTGTTATTGCTGGAGCGCTTGTCTCCATCCCAATACGTGTAGGCGCCATCCCAATAACCGGTCAGGCGACCTATATCGCTTTTCAACCAGCTTTTATCCCAATCGAACTGCACGCCCAGACGATAGGTCATCGTCGACTGGCTGGTATGACCTACCGAAAACTCAACGCCATCGGCTTGTGCCAGAGAGCTTTGCCCTGCGAGAACAGCCGATACCACGGCCGAACAAAAGAGTCGCTTCATAAGAAACATCCATTTCATATGGTAGTTGTTAGAAAGTGCTGGAAACTTGGCAGACGCACTATAGAAAGCAGCAGCAAAGCGTTGGTTCAGCCCCCAAAAGCTTTTTTCACGATTTTTTTACAAACCTAAGCTTCGCACACTGCCAGCGCTTTGCCATAGAGCTGGCAGAATTTTTTTGAAATCATTTGGATTACCACTCGTCCAGTAGGACGTTTCGCACCCGGGAGTCGTGGCAAGGAGGTCGGCTTGTGCCAAAAGACGCTGAAGCTGCCGGGCTACAGCGGCGCCAGTGTCGATCAGGCTGATGGAATCGGGAATCATCTGGCGCAGCAGCGGCTTGAGAAACGGGTAGTGAGTACAGCCTAGAATGATGGTGTCGCAGCCTTCAAGCAGCAGTGGCTCGACATAAGTCCAGAGCAATTGGCGAATGGTCGGGCTGAGGAGATCACCGGTTTCGATCAACTCCACCAATCCCGGGCAGGGTTGAGTAACGACCCGCACATCGTTGGCGAATCGGTCGAGCAAAGCGGCGAACTTGGCGCTTTGCAGAGTGCCAGTTGTCGCCAGAACTCCCACTACACCACTGCGAGTCGCGGCAGCGGCCGGTTTGACCGCAGGCTCCATACCAACGATGGACCAGTCGGGGTAGCGCTGACGTATCTGCGCAACGCCTGCCACTGTCGCGGTGTTGCAGGCCAGCACCAGCGCCTTGGCACCTTGCTCACGGAAGAAACCGGCAATCGTGAGGCAGCGCTGAATGATGAATTCCGGGCTCTTTTCGCCGTAGGGAATATGACCGCCGTCCGCGACATACAGCAGTGACTCGTTGGGCAGAAGCTGGCGAATCTCGGTGAGTACCGAAAGCCCGCCCACTCCGGAGTCGAATACCCCGACCGGCGCGCTACGGCTATAAGGCGGGCGAGCGTCAGTCATGCTTGCCTCTGGCAGCGCCACACACACCACATGCCGGATCACGCTTGACCTTCAGCTCCCGGAAACGAGTGGTCAGGGCATCAATCAACAACAGGCGGCCGACCAGAGGCTCGCCAAAACCCGCCAGCAGCTTCAAGGCTTCCAGGGCTTGCAGGCTGCCGACCAGGCCCACCAGAGGACCGACGACGCCAGCTTCACTGCAAGTCAGTTCGGCTTCGCTGCCGTGACCGTACAGGCAGTGATAGCAAGGGCTCTCGGCGCGGCGCGGGTCGAACACCGACAACTGGCCTTCGAGGCGGATCGCAGCGCCGCTGACCAGGGGCTTGCCTGCTGCGACGCAGGCCGCATTCACGGCTTCGCGGGTCGAGAAGTTATCTGAACAATCAAGTACCAGATCCACGCCTTGCACTGCTGCGCTCAGCGAGTCGGCATCCAGAGCGGCACGATAAGCGACCAGTTTCACTTCAGGGTTGATGGCCGTCAGACGTGCCATGGCTGAATCCACCTTGGCCTGCCCGATACTCTGGCTGTCATGAATGATCTGGCGTTGCAGGTTGGTCAGGTCGACGCTGTCGAAATCGGCCAGATGCAACTCACCAACCCCGGCAGCGCCCAGATACAGCGCCACTGGCGAACCAAGGCCACCAAGACCGACGATCAGCGCACGGCTGTTCTTGAGCCGCATCTGCCCATCGATATCGACGTGTTGCAGCAAGATCTGCCGACTGTAACGCAGCAGTTCCTGGTCACTCAGCACAGCAGGCATCCGAAGGTAATGCGCTCGTGCTCGCCCAGATCACGCCGGGTCTGCACCCGATCGAAACCACTGGCGGTGAGCAGGTTCCGCACTTCGGCACCCTGGTCATAGCCATGTTCGAGCAACAACCAGCCGCCGTTGCGCAGATACGCCGGAGCCTGCTGGATAATGGCTCGCAGGTCGTCCAGGCCATCGGTGCCGGCAACCAGTGCGCTGCTCGGCTCGAAGCGAACATCACCGGCAGCCAGATGCGGATCGGCGTCAGCGATATAAGGCGGGTTACTGATGATCAGGTCGAACTGCTTCTCCTGATCCAGCGCGCTGAACCAATGGCTGTTAAGCACCACGGCGTTGTCCAGTTGCAAGCGCTGTCGGTTACGTTCTGCCAGAGCGACGGCTTCAAGCACACGGTCCACGGCCGTCACCTTCCACTGATGACGCTCACTGGCCAGCGCCAGGGCAATCGCCCCGCTGCCGGTTCCCAGGTCCAGAACCTGAGCGGGGGCAAAAGCCGGGATCAGTTCCAGCGCCGCTTCAACCAGCATTTCGGTTTCGGGACGTGGAATCAATGTATGGGGCGCGACTTCCAGGTCGAGCTTCCAGAAGCCTTGCTGGCCCAGGATATAAGCCACGGGCTCACCGGTACGCCTGCGTTGCAGGTAACCCGCAAAAGTCAGCGCCGCTTCGGTGCTGACAATGCGCTCGGGCCAGGTATGCAGGAAACTGCGCGGCTTGCCCAGGGCAGCGGCCAGCAGCAACTCGGCATCCAGTCGCGCCGTTGGTGAGTCGGGAAGTTCAGCGCTTCTTAACAAGCTGGCGATGATGGTCATTTACTCACCCAGTGCCGCAAGTTGATCAGCCTGATATTCAGCGAGTAGCGGCTCTATCACTGCATCGACCCCACCGGCCAGAACTTCATCCAGTGAATACAACGTCAGATTGACACGGTGATCCGTCACTCGCCCTTGAGGGAAGTTATAGGTGCGAATACGCTCCGAACGATCACCCGACCCCACCAGAAGCTTGCGCTCGCTGGCGATGGCATTGGCAGCGGCGCTGGTCTGCTGATCATTCAGTTTGGCAGACAACCAGGACATTGCCCGGGCTCTGTTCTTGTGTTGCGAACGTTCTTCCTGACACTCCACGACAATACCCGATGGCAAGTGGGTAATGCGAATGGCCGAGTCGGTCTTGTTGACGTGCTGCCCACCGGCACCGGAAGAGCGATAGGTGTCGATGCGCAGGTCTGCCGGGTTGATTTCGATGGCCTGCTGCTCGTCAGGCTCGGGCAATACCGCCACGGTGCAGGCCGAGGTATGGATACGCCCCTGGGACTCAGTCTCGGGCACACGCTGTACGCGGTGGGCACCGGACTCGAATTTCAGCTTGCCGTAGACATTTTCGCCTTCGACCCTGGCGATGACTTCTTTATAGCCGCCATGCTCGCCTTCGTTTTCCGACAGGATTTCCACACGCCAGCCACGACGCTCGGCATAACGCGAGTACATGCGAAACAGGTCGCCGGAGAAGATCGCCGCCTCGTCACCGCCCGTGCCCGCACGGATTTCCAGAAACACGTTACGGCCGTCGTTCGGGTCCTTGGGCAGCAGCATGCGTTGCAACTGCGCCTCAAGTTCCACCAACTGTTGTTTGGCTTCACGGACTTCTTCGACCGCCATTTCCCGCATGTCGGGGTCGCTGTCCTTGAGCAGAGCCTGCGCACCGTCCAGATCGGCCAGAACCTTGATGCGTTGTCTGTAAGCCTCGATGACAGGCTCTACTTCGGCATACTCACGGGAATAGGCGCGAAACTTGGTCTGGTCGCTGATAACTTCCGCATCGCCAAGCAGCGCGGTCAATTCTTCAAAACGGTCGCTGAGCACATCCAGCTTATTGAGCAGTGAAGCTTTCATTGCGAAGGTTTATCCGTCGAGCCCTCACCGAGGGCAAAAAGTTCCTGAGCCATGGCCAGCGCATCGACGCGGCCTTCGGCAGACAGCTTTTTAAGCTGAACGCTTGGAGCGTGCAGCAGTTTGTTGGTCAGGCCACGGGCCAGGTGAATCAATACTTCTTCTGCATTGCTGCCGTTGGCCAGCATACGCTGCGCCTTGCTCAGTTCCTCGTCGCGCAGCCGCTCGCTTTGCTGACGATAGGCACGCAGCACATCGACTGCCGCCAGCTCACGCAGACGGGACATGAAGTCGTCGGCGCCAATACTGACCAGTTGTTCAGCCGCCAGGGCAGCACCCTGCCGGCTCTTGAGGTTTTCGGCGACCACTTCATGCAGATCATCGACGCTATACAGGTAAACGTCGTCCAACTCACCGACTTCAGGTTCGATATCGCGCGGAACAGCGATATCCACCATGAAAATCGGCTTGTGCTTGCGCAGCTTCAAAGCACTTTCAACAGCGCCCTTGCCCAGAATCGGCAACTGGCTGGCTGTAGAGCTGATCACGATATCGCTGTTGACCAGTTCTGCCGGGATATCCGAAAGCAGTACCGCATGGGCTCCAAACTCGGCGGCCAGGATGTTGGCACGCTCCAGAGTCCGGTTGGCGACCACGATACGCTTGACGCCCAGGTCACGCAGGTGCCGGGCAACCAGAGTGATGGTCTCGCCCGCGCCGATCAGCAACGCCTGACTGCGCTGCAAATCGCTGAAAATCTGTTTTGCCAGGCTGACGGCGGCAAATGCGACCGATACCGGGTTTTCACCAATGGCCGTGTCGGTACGAACCTGCTTGGCCGCACTGAACGTGGCCTGAAACAGGCGCCCGAGTAACGGACCAACGGTTCCGGCCTCACGGGCAACCGCATAGGCCGACTTCATCTGCCCGAGAATCTGCGGCTCTCCGAGTACCAGAGAGTCCAGCCCCGACGCTACGCGCATCATGTGACGCACGGCAGCATCGTCTTCATGTATGTAGGCGCTGGCGCGCAATTCATCCAGACTCAGTTGGTGATAGTCCGCCAACCACGCCAGAATGCTGTCAGCTGCGAGCTGGTCATGCTCGATATACAACTCGCTACGGTTACACGTCGAGAGAATCGCGGCTTCGCGACTGCTGGTAAGACGGCAAAGCTGCTGCAAGGCCTCGACCAACTGTTCCGGCGTAAATGCAACGCGCTCGCGAACGTCGACCGAGGCAGTCTTATGGTTAATACCTAGAGCAAGGAAGGCCATTCAGGGTCGCTGGTGGTGACGTGAAGCCAGCAATTGTCCTACTTCAATAAGCTCAGAACAACCACTGCATATTATTGTCCCACTAGAATCGCTCGTTGCAGGCCCCTCTTGAGGCCGGCGACGCCTCCAAAACCGCTGTTGCAGTAGTTTTTCCACGGGTGGTGGGTTTTGCCAACATCCTTGTGTCATGATGCTCCAAACCGCAGGTAAGCCGCCTTTCTTATATATGACTAGATCCTCCGCGTTGTTCCTTGCCCTTGTCTTTCTCGGCGGCTGCCAGTCCATGGCCCCCGTCTCACAGCAACCTGTGACTGCACAGAAAGACACTCCTCCCGCGCCTGAAGCAAAGCCGCTGGTCTATGGCTCGTTCACTCAGGAAACCCTGGTAAGCCTGTTGAGCGCCGAGCTGGCCGGCCAACGCAACCGTTTCGATATTGCGCTGGATAATTACGTCACTCAGGCGATCAAGACCCAGGACCCGGGCGTTTCCGAGCGCGCCTATCGCATAGCCGAGTATCTGGGGGCCGACCAGGCTGCTCTGGATACCGCCATGATCTGGGCACGCAACGACTCGACCAACCTGGAAGCGCAAAGGGCTGCCGCGATTCAGCTGGCACGCTCCGGACGCTATGACGACTCCATGATGTATATGGAGAAGGTCCTGCAGGGCCAGGGCGATACGCATTTCGACTTTCTGGCGCTCTCCGCAGCGGAAACCGACACTGATACCCGCAACGGCCTGCTCAAGAGCTTCAACCGGTTGCTGGGCAAGTACCCGAGCAATGGCCAACTGATTTTCGGCAAGGCACTGCTGCTTCAGCAGAACGGCGACTCCGAACAATCCCTGCGCCTGCTTGAAGACAACCCGCCAAAGGATGGCGAAATCGCGCCAATCCTGCTGCGTACACGCCTCTTGCAAGGCATGGGTCGCGGCAAGGAAGGGTTGCCGATCCTGGAAAAAAGCCTCAAGAAATACCCCGAAGACAAACGCCTGCGCCTGACCTACGCCCGCATGCTGGTCGAACAGAACCGCATGGAAGATGCCAAGGTGCAGTTTTCCAGCCTTCTGCAACAATATCCCGATGACGACGAGCTGCGTTTCTCGCTGGCACTGGTCTGCCTGGAAGCCAAGGCGTGGGACGAAGCAGCCGGCTATCTGGAAGAGCTGGTGGAGCGAGGCGCACATGTCGACTCCGCTCACCTGAACCTGGGCCGCATCCACGAAGAGCGCAATGATCCGCAAAGCGCTCTTGCCGAATACGCACAGGTCGGGCCGGGCAGCGACTTCCTGTCTGCCCAGCTTCGCCAGAGTGACATTCTGATGAGCAACGGCAACGCCGCCGAAGCCTCGAAACGCCTCGCCGAAGCCCGCGATACTCAACCGGACTACGCGATCCAGCTGTATCTGATCGAAGCCGAAACCCTGACCAGCAACAATCAGCCCGATCGCGGCTGGCAAGTACTGAATCAGGCGCTCAAGCAATACCCGGACGATGTGAACCTGCTCTATACCCGCGCCATGCTGGCGGAAAAGCGTAATGATCTGGCGCAGATGGAGAAAGACCTGCGGGCGATCATCAAACGCGAGCCGGAAAACGCCATGGCCCTGAATGCTCTGGGCTATACCCTCTCGGATCGTACGACCCGCTATGCCGAGGCCAGGGAACTGATCGAAAAGGCCCACAGCCTGACTCCCGATGACCCGGCCGTGCTCGACAGCCTGGGCTGGGTCAATTACCGCATGGGGAACCTGGACGAAGCCGAACGCCTGCTGCGCATGGCACTCGAACGCTTCCCGGACCACGAAGTTGCCGCTCACCTGGGCGAAGTCCTGTGGGCCAAAGGCGAACAGCGTGAAGCCCGTAAAGTCTGGGGCAAAGCCCTTGAACAGCAACCTGACAGCCCTATTCTGCGCGGCACACTGCTGCGTCTGACCGGATCAGAGAATCTTTGACGTTATGTTTTTGCGCCATGTAATCGTATTCAGCCTTATCGCCCTGCTCGCCGGCTGCGCCGGCATGACCTCCCGAGAAGCCCTTCAGGGCAAGGGCAACTCAGCGCAATGGCGCGAGCACAAACAACAACTGAGCAGCCTCGACGGCTGGCAGATCAACGGCAAGGTCGGTATTCGGGCCCCCAGGGATTCCGGCAGCGGCACCCTGTTCTGGCTGCAACGCCAGGATTATTACGACATTCGCCTCTCCGGCCCTTTGGGACGCGGTGCGGCACGCCTGACGGGTCGTCCTGGCGGCGTAAGCCTTGAAGTGGCCAACCAGGGCCGCTACGAAGCGACAACGCCGGAAACCCTTCTGCAAGACCAGTTGGGCTGGAAACTCCCGGTTTCCCATCTCGTCTGGTGGGTGCGCGGCCTTCCCGCCCCCGACAGCAAGAGCCGCCTGACACTGGATGACGACAGCCGACTGGCCAGCCTTGAACAGGATGACTGGCAGGTGGAATACCTCAGTTACATCGAACAGAACGGTTACTGGCTGCCTGAGCGCATCAAGCTGCATGGCCAGGATCTGGATGTCACGCTGGTCATCAAGGACTGGCAGCCTCGCAAACTGGGGCAATGAACATGAGCACGCCAAGCCTGACCCTGCCCGCTCCCGCCAAACTGAACCTGATGCTGCACATTCTTGGCCGTCGTCCTGACGGCTATCACCAACTGGAAACCATCTTTCAGTTTCTCGACTACGGCGACGAACTCGGCTTCGCAGTTCGCGAGGACGGTGAAATCCGCCTGCAAACCGATGTCCCCGGCGTTCCTCACGACAGCAATCTGATCGTCAAGGCTGCCCGGGCATTACAGAAACAGTCCGGTTGCACACTTGGCATGGATATCTGGCTGGAAAAACGCCTGCCCATGGGCGGCGGCATCGGTGGCGGCAGCTCGGATGCAGCAACGACCCTGCTTGGCCTGAACCATCTGTGGAATCTTGGCTGGGATGAAGATCGGCTGGCTGCTCTGGGCCTGACGCTGGGGGCTGACGTCCCGGTTTTCGTGCGTGGACGTGCCGCATTTGCTGAGGGTGTCGGAGAAATCCTCACCCCTGTAAACCCCGAAGAACCGTGGTATTTGGTGCTTGTGCCGCAAGTATCTGTAAGTACAGCAGAAATTTTTTCAGATCCACTGTTGACACGTGACACGCCTCCCATTAAAGTGCGCCCCGTTCCCAAGGGAAACAGTCAAAACGACTGTAGAGCGGTTGTAGAGAAGCGTTATCCAGATGTACGTAACGCTTTGAATTTGTTAGGTAATTTTACCGAAGCAAAATTAACCGGAACTGGAAGTTGTGTGTTTGGGGCCTTCCCAAACAAAGCTGAAGCTGATAAAGTCTCGGCCCTTCTTACAGAGACCCTTACAGGGTTCGTAGCAAAAGGAAGCAACGTTTCGATGTTGCATCGCAAGCTACAAATTCTGTGAAAAAGGAATTGAGTGCCAGGCACTCAGATTGATTCAATACAGGGGCGTCGCCAAGCGGTAAGGCAGCAGGTTTTGATCCTGCCATGCGTTGGTTCGAATCCAGCCGCCCCTGCCATTTTCTATACTCATCCAGGTATACCCTCAGCCTCCAGGTACTGCGCGTGTCCAAGATGATGGTCTTTACGGGGAATGCTAACCCCGATCTGGCTCGGCGTGTAGTACGTCAGCTGCATATCCCATTGGGTGATGTCTCTGTCGGCAAATTCTCCGACGGCGAAATCAGCACTGAGATCAATGAAAACGTCCGCGGTAAAGACGTCTTCATTATTCAGCCGACTTGCGCTCCGACTAACGATAACCTGATGGAACTCGTCGTGATGGCTGATGCCTTCCGCCGTTCCTCAGCGTCCCGAATCACTGCTGTGATTCCTTACTTTGGTTATGCTCGCCAGGATCGCCGTCCGCGCTCCGCACGTGTTGCAATCAGCGCGAAAGTCGTTGCTGACATGCTGACCGTGGTGGGTATCGATCGTGTTCTCACGGTTGATCTTCATGCTGACCAAATACAAGGTTTCTTCGATATTCCGGTAGATAACATCTACGGCTCCCCTGTCCTGGTGGATGACATCGAAGATCAGCGCTTTGAAAACCTGATGATCGTTTCCCCGGATATCGGCGGCGTCGTGCGTGCACGTGCTGTTGCCAAATCCCTGGGCGTCGATCTCGGGATCATCGACAAACGCCGCGAGAAAGCCAATCACTCTGAAGTGATGCATATCATCGGTGATGTCGAAGGGCGTACCTGTATTCTGGTCGATGACATGGTCGATACCGCCGGTACTCTGTGCCACGCGGCCAAGGCCCTGAAAGAGCATGGCGCTGCCAAGGTCTTTGCCTACTGCACACATCCTGTGCTGTCGGGTCGGGCGATCGAAAACATTGAAAATTCCGTGCTGGACGAACTGGTGGTCAGTAACACCATCCCGTTGTCCGCTGCTGCACAAGCCTGTAGCCGTATCCGTCAACTGGATATCGCACCGGTAGTCGCTGAAGCGGTTCGCCGTATCAGCAACGAAGAATCGATCAGCGCGATGTTCCGCTAAGGGTTTTCCCTGGCATTCATCTCGTCGACGAAAAGCGCCCCGCCCTGACATTCGGTCAGGGCGGGGCTTTTTTGCCCATATCGCTTTGGCGCTGGTCGCAAACGCCAGGCGAGTGTGGTTATTTTGGAGAAACAAAATGAATGATTTCACTCTGAATGCTGAACTGCGTTCCGACCTGGGGAAAGGTGCGAGCCGCCGCCTGCGTCGTCTCGCAAGCCTGGTTCCAGCTGTTGTCTACGGTGCTGACAAAGCGCCTGAGTCCATCAGCATGCTGGCTAAAGAAGTTGCCAAACTGCTCGAAAACGAAGCTGCTTTCAGCCACGTTATCGAACTGAACGTTGGTGGCACCAAGCAGAACGTCGTTATCAAGGCTCTGCAACGTCACCCGGCCAAAGGCCACGTACTGCACGCTGACTTCGTTCGCGTTGTTGCCGGTCAGAAACTGACTGCAGTCGTTCCTGTTCACTTCATCAACGAAGAAGCACCGGTCAAGAAAGGCGGCGAAGTCTCGCACACTACTTCTGAAGTAGAAGTGTCCTGCCTGCCTAAAGACCTGCCTGAGTTCATCGAAGTTGACCTGGCCAAGGCCGTCATCGGTACCATCATCCACCTGTCCGACCTGACCGCGCCTAAAGGCGTTGAGTTCGTCGCACTGGCGCATGGTAACGACCTGGCTGTTGCCAACGTTCACGCTCCACGTGTAGCACCAGAAGAAGGCGCTGCCGAGTAATTCATTTACTTGGTAACGTCGGAGTTGCTCAGGAAACATCGCGAGCGATAGCAGGCAAAGCGGGCGAGATCGCGGAGTTTACATCATGGTAAATGAGCACTTTTCGTCCACAACTGCCGTTTTCGCAAGCGGTGTTATCCACAACTCCAAGGAAGAGCCCCTGTCGTGACCGCCATAAAACTGATCGTTGGCCTGGGAAACCCTGGCACAGAATACGAACAGACCCGGCATAACGCAGGGGCTCTTTTCGTTGAGCGTATTGCTGCGGCGCAACGAGTCAACCTCGTTCCCGAGCGCAAATTCTTTGGCCTGACCGGACGCTTCACGCATCAGGGTCAGGATGTTCGTCTGCTGATTCCTACCACCTACATGAACCGCAGCGGTCAGGCTGTAGCGGCACTCGCCAGCTTCTATCGCATTGCGGTCGACTCCATTCTGGTAGCGCATGACGAACTCGACCTGCCTCCCGGCGTTGCCAAACTGAAAGTTGGCGGCGGGCATGGCGGTCATAACGGCCTGCGCGACATAATCGCGCAGCTCGGTAACCAGAACACTTTCCATCGCTTGCGGCTTGGCATCGGCCACCCAGGCGATGCCAGCAAGGTATCCGGTTTCGTCCTGGGTCGAGCGCCACGCGCCGAACAGGAAAAACTGGATGCCAGTATCGACTTTGCCCTCGGCGTGCTGCCGGATATCTTCGCCGGTGAATGGAACCGGGCGATGAAAAACCTGCACAGCCAGAAGGCCTGACATCACTCGAGGGTAAACACCATGGGATTCAACTGCGGCATCGTCGGCCTGCCTAACGTCGGCAAGTCCACCCTGTTCAACGCCCTGACCAAATCCGGCATTGCGGCAGAGAACTTCCCCTTCTGCACGATCGAACCCAACACCGGTATCGTGCCGATGCCCGATCCACGTCTGGATGCCCTGGCCGCCATCGTGAAACCCGAGCGCGTCCTGCCGACCACCATGGAGTTCGTCGACATCGCCGGTCTGGTTGCTGGCGCCTCAAAAGGTGAAGGCCTGGGTAACAAGTTCCTGGCCAACATCCGTGAAACCGATGCCATCGCCCACGTGGTCCGCTGCTTTGAAGACGAGAACGTCATTCACGTTTCCAACAGCGTCGACCCCAAGCGCGATATCGAAATCATCGACCTCGAACTGATCTTTGCCGACCTCGACAGTTGCGAGAAACAACTGCAGAAAGTCACTCGCAACGCCAAGGGCGGTGACAAGGATGCAGTGGCCCAGAAAGCCGTGCTCGAAAAACTCATCGCCCACTTCACTGAAGGCAAGCCTGCACGCAGCCTGATGAAAAGCATGAGCGCTGACGAGAAGCTGGTAATCCGTGGCTTCCACCTGCTGACCAGCAAGCCTGTGATGTACATCGCCAACGTTGCCGAAGACGGTTTCGAGAACAACCCGTTCCTGGACGTCGTCCTGGCCATCGCTGAAGAAGAAGGCGCGATTGTCGTACCGGTCTGCAACAAGATCGAAGCTGAAATCGCCGAGCTTGAAGAAGGCGAAGAAAAAGACATGTTCCTCGAAGCCCTGGGCCTCGAAGAGCCTGGCCTGAACCGCGTGATTCGCGCCGGTTACGAACTTCTCAACCTGCAAACCTACTTTACCGCTGGCGTAAAAGAAGTCCGTGCCTGGACCGTCCGTGTAGGCGCCACCGCGCCACAAGGCGCTGCCGTGATCCACACCGACTTCGAAAAAGGCTTCATCCGCGCCGAAGTCATTGCCTACGAAGACTTCATCCAGTTCAAGGGCGAAGCCGGTGCCAAGGAAGCCGGCAAATGGCGCCTGGAAGGCAAGGAATACATCGTCAAAGATGGCGACGTGATGCACTTCCGCTTCAACGTCTGATGCCTGCCGTGGGTTGCCACGGATGCTGATGAACTCTCAAAGCCCCCGTAATCGCCATGCGATTCGGGGGTTTTGTGTTTCTTCAGGCCGCATAGTCATGCTGGAACACCTGAGCGACCTTCTCGACCGCTTGATCGATATCCTTTGTTGCCGCTCATAAAGGCAGCTTTCGCACAGGCTCTTGAAGTGCAAAGTCAGGCAGCCCTTCCCAACGAAGCAATACAAGGCGACACAAACAGGTTGCCACGATAAGCCCCGGCCCATGTCCTGGAGGCAACGATCAGCCACATCAGGGCCAGCATCATCACCAGCACGACGCCCAGCACATCGAAAAATACCAGATGCAACATCGCGCCCAGCTTCAGGGTGGTGGCGGCATATACGCCCAACGGGAAGATGAAGCCCCACCAGCCCAGGTTGAACGGAATGCCGGTCTTGAAATAACGCAGGGTGATCAACAGGGCGAGCGTAAGCCACCACAGGCCAAGCCCCCAGAACAGAATGCCGACAATCAGGCCGAGCCCTTTGGCAACGTCACCGATGCTTGCCAGGCCATTGGCTGCAAAGATGGCTGGCGCTTCGGTCCCCAGCACCAGCATGCCCATGGCACCGGTTCCAATCGGGCCTAACGACAACCAGCTCGATGCGGCCATGCTTTCGTGAGGCAGTTTGTGCAAGGCCATGCGCAACAGCAGGATCACCAGAATGCTCAGGGCAACCGGCACGGAATACGCCCACAGCACGTAACTGGTGATGAGCATGGTGAACTGCGCGCTGGCATCAGCGAGATGAGGAGCAAGCATACCGCCACTGGCAGCGGCGACTTCGGCAGCCACGACGGGCAAGAGCCATACAGCCGTCATCTGGTCGATACTGTGCTGTTGGCGGGTAAACATCATGAAAGGAATCAGCACCCCACAAGCCAGCGCCATTGCCACATCGATCCACCACAAGGCCTGAGCCAGTGCAATCACCGAAACTCCCCAGCGCGGTAGTCCGTACAGGAGCAGCCCACTGATGATCGTGGCCAGGCCCATGGGAATCGTCCCGAAGAACATCGAGACAGTGGAGTGACCGAAAACCTGTTTGGCCTCATCGAAAAACAGTACCCAGCGACTCGCATACATCACGCTGAACAGCACGAACAATCCGATGTTGAAAAGCCAGAGAGCCTCGCCCACGGTCTTGAGCAGTGGCACGGAAAAAGGCAATTGCCCCAGCAGCAAGGCCAGAATACCTGTGCCCATCGTTACGGCAAACCAGTTGGGAGTGAATTGCCGGATAGCTTCCCGCGGGCTCGACAGAGCAGCCAATGGACGACCACGCCCCATAATCGCTGCTGAACTGATGTTGCTCATGTGCATATTCCCGCTTGATGGCATAAGCCCAGTCTAGGGAACGCAAAATAATTATAAAAATGGGTAATATAGGTTTCGCTTACCCATTTTTCAGGTAGATCGAGTGAAGCTGAGCCTTCGTCAATTGCAGATTTTCTGCGCCATCAGCCAACATGGCAGCACCACCAGCGCGGCACTTGCGGTGTCGTTGTCACAATCGGCCACCAGTGCCGCGCTGAATGAACTGGAAAGCGCTCTTGATACGCGCCTGTTCGACCGAGTAGGCAAGCGCCTGGTACTTAACGACAACGGCCACGCCTTGCTGCCTCAGGCCAGAAAGATGCTCGAAAGCGCACAACAGATCGAGGCCAGCTTCCAGCCCGGCAACGTGGATGTGAAAACGCGCCTGCGAGTAGGCTGCAGCACCACGATAGGCAACTATGTGCTGCCGCTGATTCTTGGCGAATTGCGGCAGTCGGCTCCTCTGCTGCAGATAGATGTCGAGATGGGCAACAGCATGACCATCGCCAGAAAAGTCGCCGACTTTGAAATCGACATGGGGTTAATCGAAGGCCCCTGTCATTTGCCTGAACTCAGTGCCGAGCCGTGGCTGGTGGATGAACTGTTGATTGTCGCCGGCAGCCAGCATCCGCTGGCCAAGCAGGAAAACATCACCCTGAGCGATCTGCAGGATGCCGAATGGCTGCTGCGTGAGCCGGGCTCTGGCACCCGCGAAGTCGTCGAACAGTTGCTGCTGCGGCATTTACATGGTCTGTCCGACATCCGGCAGATCGGCAGCTCCGAAGCCATCAAACATACTCTGGCCCAAAGCATCGGTATCAGTTGCCTGTCGCGTTGGGTGGTGGCCGATCTGTTGGCCTCAAAACAGCTGAAGGTTCTGAGCGGAGATCTTCCACCCTTTACCCGACGATTCTTTCTGATTCGCCATCGGGAAAAATTCCTCTCGGCGGGTCTTGAGCGTTTCTGGAACAGTTGCAGCCGGTTTGAGGAAAACCGTTTGCAGGGAGTGAAATAGATGCAGCCATTGAGCGCACGCGAGGTCTATCAGCAGCTGCGAGACACGGCGCAGGGCATTCACCCTCTGCGGCTCGGGCAACCGCTCGAATCGGGTCTGCTGCAAATCATTATCGAAGGCTGGTGCATGACCCTCGATGTCAGCGACAGGCATCTGCACCATTGCCAGCACTGCCTGAGCCCTGATGGCAGGGTATGGAGCCTGGATACTCAACGCTACGGCACAGACCCGGTCAGCCTGCTCAGCACCTGGGAGCTGGCGCAGATCGAGCGATTACTGTTCAAGGCCTGCGATAGCGATTTTTCCATGTAAAATGCTGCCTTGTACTATCGTCAGGTCAGCTTGTCCCTTACAGTCGCGACCTCAGGTTGGCGCACTCAAGTCTTGTCAGAATCCAAGGTAAAAACTCTCGTGAAGATCTTAGTAACAGGTGGTGCAGGCTTTATCGGTTCGGCGGTCATTCGCCATATCATCGCCAACACAACCGATGCAGTGGTCAACGTCGACAAGCTGACCTACGCTGGCAATCTCGAATCCCTCCAGCCGGCGGACAAGAGCGAGCGTTACGCTTTCGAGCATGTGGATATCTGCAACCGGGAAGAGATTGACCGTGTCTTTCGCGACCATCAGCCTGATGCCGTGATGCACCTGGCTGCCGAGTCCCATGTCGATCGTTCCATCAGCGGGCCTTCGGAGTTCATCCAGACCAACATCATCGGTACTTACACGCTGCTGGAAGCCGCACGTGGCTACTGGAACGGGCTTGACGATGCACGCAAGGCTGCATTCCGCTTCCACCACATTTCAACCGATGAAGTGTATGGCGACCTTGAAGGCCCGGAGGATCTGTTCACAGAAACCACGCCTTACCAACCAAGCTCGCCGTACTCGGCCAGCAAGGCCAGCTCCGACCACCTGGTACGCGCCTGGAGCCGGACCTATGGTCTGCCGACGCTGGTCACCAACTGCTCGAACAACTACGGCCCATGCCATTTCCCCGAGAAGCTGATCCCGCTGATCATTCTCAATGCACTGGAAGGCAAACCGCTGCCCATCTACGGCAAGGGCAATCAGGTTCGTGACTGGCTCTACGTGGAAGATCACGCACGCGCGCTCTACAAGGTCGTGACCGAGGGCGAGATCGGCGAGACGTACAATATCGGTGGCCACAACGAAAAGCAGAACATCGAAGTGGTGCATACCGTGTGCGCCCTGCTCGACCAGTTGCGCCCCGACTCGGCCTTCCGTCCTCATGCCGACCTGATCACTTATGTTCAGGACCGTCCAGGACATGATCTACGCTATGCAATCGACGCCAGCAAGATTCAGCGTGAGCTGGGCTGGGTTCCCGAAGAGAGTTTCGAGTCCGGCATTCGCAAGACCGTGCAGTGGTATCTCGACAACCCTGAATGGGTCGCTCATGTGAAAAGCGGTAGTTATCAACAATGGATCGATAAGAACTACGCAACGCGCACCGGGAAAGCATGAAAATACTTCTACTTGGGAAAAACGGTCAGGTTGGATGGGAATTGCAGCGCTCGCTTGCAGTGCTTGGCGAAGTGACTGCGCTGGATAGACATCCCGTACAGACCACTTATGGCGAGCTTTCAGGCGACCTGAGCAATCTGGCTGGTTTGCGGGAGACGATTCGTCGTGTCCAGCCCCAGGTCATCGTCAATGCCGCTGCCTACACAGCCGTCGACAAGGCCGAGAGCGAGCGTGAGCTGGCGCATCGGGTCAATGCCCTGGCCAGCCAGGTCATGGCTGAAGAAGCCCGCCAGCTCGACGCCCTGCTGATTCATTACTCGACCGATTACGTGTTTGATGGCACAGGCGCAACCGCCTGGAAAGAAACCGATGCGGTTTCGCCCATCAACCATTACGGTGCAACCAAACTCGAAGGTGAGCAGCTCATTGCCGCCTCGGGCTGCAAGCACCTGATCTTTCGCACCAGTTGGGTTTATGCCGCACGCGGCAACAACTTTGCCAAGACCATGCTGCGGCTCGCCAAGGACCGCCCGACGCTCAATGTCATTGCCGATCAGATCGGCGCACCAACAGGCGCGGACCTGCTGGCGGATATAACCGCTGCAACCCTGCAGCAGACAGTGGCGCGCCCGCAACTCGGCGGGATTTATCATCTGGCACCGGCAGGCGAAGTGTCATGGCACGCCTACGCGCAGTATGTCATCGACTTTGCCAAGGCCAATGGCGAGCAACTGGCAGTAGAAGCCGTGAATCCCATCGGAACCGTCGACTATCCGACACCTGCGCAACGCCCTTTGAATTCGCGTCTGAATACAGAAAAACTGCGTCACGCCTTTTCCCTGCACTTGCCGGATTGGCAAAGTGGTGTAACCCGAATGCTCATGGAAATACTGAATAAATGATCACGACCAATCGTAAAGGCATCATCCTGGCTGGAGGCTCGGGCACCCGCCTGCATCCGTTGACCCTCGGCGTCTCAAAGCAAATGCTGCCGATCTACGACAAGCCGATGATTTTCTATCCTCTGTCGGTGCTGATGCTGGCAGGGATGCGTGAAATTCTGATTATCTCCACGCCAGACGATCTGCCTTCGTTCCGCAAGCTTCTGGGAGACGGCAGCCAGTACGGAATCGAACTCACCTATGCGGAACAACCAAGCCCGGACGGCCTGGCACAAGCCTTCCTGATCGGTGAGGAGTTCATTGGCAAGGACCCATGCTGTCTGATCCTTGGCGATAACATTTTCTACGGCCAGCACTTCTCCGAAAAACTGCACGCCGCGACTCAGCAAAGCAGTGGTGCAACAGTATTCGGCTATCACGTCTCCGACCCGGAGCGTTTTGGCGTGGTGGAGTTCGACGAAAGCGGTCGGGCACTGAGCATTGAAGAGAAACCGGCCAATCCGAAGTCCAGCTATGCCGTTACCGGGCTGTACTTCTACGACAATCAGGTTGTCGAGATTGCCAGGAACATCAAGCCTTCCGAGCGTGGCGAACTGGAAATCACCGACGTCAACAAGGCGTATCTGGAACAGAAAAACCTGACGGTTGAAATTCTGGGACGTGGCTTTGCATGGCTCGACACCGGCACCCATGAGTCGCTGCTGGAGGCAAGCCACTTCGTTCACACCATCGAACAGCGCCAAGGCTGGAAAGTGGCCTGCCTTGAAGAAATCGCCTACTCCAATGGCTGGATCACAGCTCAACAACTGAGTGAGCAGGCTGAAAAGCTGAAAAAGACCGGCTACGGGCAATACCTGCAAAAGCTGCTGAAACTGGGCTCGTTCTGATCCGCACCACTCTCCCCTGCCTTTAGCTACTGCACGTGGCTAAAGGCATCCTTTCTGCGCCCTCCTCCTTTCCCCCTGCTGTCCGATGACCGGCACCTAAAGCACTCCATACCCTCAGCCGATAACGGCATGATCATGCGTTTACATGTTCCCATCCACTGCCTTTTATAATGATTGCATTTGGCCATCATTTAATTCAAAGATGCATATAGCCCAGAGCCGTGCATCGCATCTGGCCAGACTCACCACAGGAGTGAAGTCTGTCTTCACTCATGGATCTCACTTCACAAACGGACGCCCATAGAACACCTGTCGGGAAAGACAAGATGAACAAGGCCCATCTGAAGGCTGAGCTTCTGCAATACACATTAGGCAGCAACCTCGCAGGTCTGTGGGCTCAACTGGTCGCCGCAATTGGTGTGGTGCTGCTGGTCCAGACATCAGAAACCGACAGGGAGTGGAGCTGGATCTGGCTGGCAATCACAGTGGTCACCCTGGGTATTCGATGGGCTTTGCATCGATACCTGATCAGAGATGCCAACACCCCCAAAGGCCATTCGATTGAATGGCTGGAACGGGCCTGGCAACTTCAGGGTGCGGGCTTGTTTGCCACAGGCTTTCTCTGGGCCATCCTGATACTGACCGAATTCAACACCTATCCACCGGCCCAGCAGTACCTGATCATCATGGTGGTGTCGGCAATGGCGGGCGGTGCCAGCGGAATACTGGCGCCCATGCGCGTGATGGGCCCGGTGTATTTCGGCCTCATGATGCTGCCTGCGTGCTTTCAACTGGCTGTGCAAACTCCGTCGCAGTGGATCCTCAGCATCATTGGCGTGGTGTTTTACTGCCTGATGATCGCAGGACACCGCAACAACTATGCCCGCCTGCGCAAATCCATCGAGTTGCAGAACGAAAACTCGGAGCTGGTCGAACAACTGACTCTGCGCACCGAAGAGGTATTGGCAACCAATGCCGAACTTGAGGAACGTGTCGCAGATCGTACCCGCTCCCTGCACATCCTGGCCCATCACGACCCGCTCACCGGTCTGCCGAATCGGCGCGGCCTGATGTACGAGCTAAGCCCGCTGCCGGATACCGCCCCGCAATTGCGTGCGGTCCTGTTTCTGGACCTTGATCACTTCAAACAGATCAATGACGGGCTGGGGCATGCCTGTGGTGATGAAATACTTCAGGGCGTTGCGAGGCGCCTGCAGTCCTTGCTTCCCGACGGCTCCTCCATCGCTCGCTGGGGAGGCGATGAGTTCATTGTCGTCACGCCAGCCTTGCTTGATATTCGCACCAAGGCGTGGCAACTGGCTGAAACGCTGGGAGAAGCGCTGATAAAGAATTTTGAAATCGATTCCGCGTCACTGCGTATTGGCGTCAGTATCGGCATCGCGATACAAGGTGACGACGGCGACAACATTGAAACCTTGCTTCAAGCGTCAGACCTGGCCTCTGCCGAAGCCAAGCGACAAGGCCGTGGCCGTATCGTGTTTTATGACCAGGAACTGGCGCGCATCCAGCGCCGCAAGCTCGATATCAATATTGCCCTGCGCCATGCCGTACATGATGAAAGCCTGTCGCTGGTTTTCCAGCCCTTGATCTCTGCGAAAACCGGCGAAGTGATGTGCATCGAAGCGTTGCTGCGCTGGAACCCGCCTTCGCTGGGGCCTGTAGGCCCGCAGGAGTTCATTCCGATAGCCGAAGAGTCGGACCTGATCGTCGAGCTGGGTGCATGGGTATTGCAGCAGGCCTGCCGCGCGGCAGTCACCTGGGAGAAAACCGGCACTGAGCTGCCTTCTATTGCCGTGAACGTTTCCATACGGCAACTGGTGACGCCCGGCTTCACCCGTTATGTCGCCCAGATCCTCGCCATAGAACGCCTGTCGCCTACCCGGTTGATCGTGGAAGTCACTGAGTCAGTGTTCGACGAGGCCTGGAAAGATCGCATTCTTGAGTCGCTCAATCACCTGAGAAAACTGGGCGTGCATATCCACATCGATGACTTCGGCACCGGCTACTCATCGCTCTCCAGATTGCGCGAGCTGCCTATCGATGGCATCAAGATTGACCGTTCATTTGTCGCCCAACTGGATGACCGGGCTTTGGCCGTGGTGGAAAGCGCAGTGCTCATCGCCAAACGCTTCTCGCTGAAAATCGTCGCGGAAGGCATCGAAACCCATACCCAGGCGCAATGCCTGCATGCAATGGGCGTGGACGAATTTCAGGGTTATCTGCTGGGCAAACCACAGCCAGGCGTGCAATTGCAAAGTGTGGTGCCAACCTGGATCAATGAGCCGGTAGCGGTCTGAGCGAGACAAACGCCCTGTAAAAAACGATGAGCCCTGAATGCAAAACACCTCAACCGCCAAACCGGCGATTGAGGTGTTTTGCGTTGAGCGAGGCTGTCGGCAGAACCGATTACCCCAACTGGAAGCGCGCCGTATTGTCGTTCAATGCACGGCTGCCCTTGCTCAGGGTATCAGCGGCCTGATTGACTGCCCGGGCACCGTCGAGCAAGCGTCCTGCCGCCTGATCGACCTGCTGGATATTGTTGCTGACTTCATCCGCAGTCGAAGCCTGCTCCTCGACGGCGGTCGAGATCTGCGCCAGCGTATCGGTCACGCCCTGTACCGCAGTGGCGATTTCGCCCAGCCGCACACCCAGCCCGGTCACTGACTGGGCATCGTTGACCGCCTGACCACATGCAGCTTCCATCAGGGTCACGGCCTGAGTCACGGTCGAGCGCAAGCTGTCCACGGTGCCGGCAATTTCCGCAGTGGAAGCCTGAGTACGTTGCGACAGACTGCGAACCTCGTCGGCAACCACAGCAAAACCACGCCCCTGCTCACCCGCCCGCGCCGCTTCGATGGCAGCATTGAGCGCCAGCAGGTTGGTCTGTTCGGCAATGCCACGAATCGCATCGACAACCGACTGGATCTGCTGCCCCTGCTCGCTGACTCGTCCCAGGGCAGCTGCCGTGTCGGTCAGGCGTTGATTGAGTTGCTGGATGCTGTCGGTAGTGCGTCGGCTATCGCGACTGCTTTCTTCAGCGATCTTGCGCGTCTGACGTGCGCTGTCGGAAGCCTGCTCGCAGCTTCTTGCCACACCCTGGGAGGTCGCCGCCAGCTCAGTCGCCGCCGCAGCGATCTGACTGATCTGATACTGCTGCTCCTCGACTTCACTGAGCGTGCCGTTGGACTGGGCATTGAGCGTCTGCACCGCGTCGCCCAACTGATGGGTTTCGTGATTGACACCCAGCAGGCTGGTGCGCAACTGAACCACAGCAACGTTCAGCGCTCTGCTGATGGCCGCCAACTCGTCACGCCCCTGAACCGAGACCTCGACACACAGGTTGCCGTCACGCAGCGATTCGGCAAGCGTAGTAATGCCACTGGCGCTACGGCGGATCGAAGACTGCAAACAGGCGAACAGATACAACGCAACCAGCATCAACACCCCAAAGGTCACAGCCAGCGGGATGAACTGCATATTGGAAGTATCACGATAATATTCGAGCCGATCGTTCAGGGAGCTCAGCGATTGCTTGCGCAACTGAGCCAGGCCACCCAGCATGGCATCGATGCTGCGCTCGAACTCTTCCGGCTTGAGCTTGATGGTGCCACCGAAAACGCCCTCATCGAGCACTTTCAGTTCGGCGTCCATCATCGCCGAGGTCGCCTTGTATTTTACAGCCCAGGGTTCCAGCTCGGGCGGCAGCTTGGACAGCAACAGATTGCCCGCCTTGTGCATCTGATCCTTGGCATCGTCGATACGGCTACGCAAGTCACGCATCTGCAAACGGCTTTGCAGACTGAACTGTCCTGTAGCCACGGATGTTTGACCGATACTGGCCATACGGCCAATACGCTCGATCAGATCCGGCATCTGCTGGGTGGAGAGCTGCATCAGCATGTAGGTTTCCAGCCAGGGATCGAGGATCAAACCGCTGTCCATCGCGATTTGCTCACGCAGGGCCTGGGTCAGGCTCAAGGACGTAGTAAAACGATCATAGCCATCCGGCCACCAGCCTACGGTGCGCAACGAGGCAGAATCCAGCCCCTTCACGGACGCCTGCAGTGCCTTATAACGCTCCATAGCGTCAGAAGTGGCACCTTCCTGCGCCAATTTGGCGCCCACGGCATCGAGTGCCTGAGAGATTTTCTGGACATTCGCATCAAGCTTCGCAATCGCAGCCTTGGCGGCAGGAGTGGGCTCACGAAGAATGTCGGCGGCTTTCCAGCGCGCCGCGTTATCACGCTGGGCCGATAACTCGAAATCAAGATCATCGAGCACCAACAACTGACGCACGCCCGACTGTTCGCCCGTAATCACCGCAAGCTTGTTGCGATAATCCTGAGCAATCATCCATACGCTGCCCACCAGAGGCAGCATGAATAACAAGAACAGGACCTGAAATTTGCGTGCGAAACCAAAATGCCCCATCAGGCGCATACCTGGTGATAAAAGCCCACTCATGTCCGACATCCCCCCGTAGACAGCCTGCAAAACCGGGTAAAACCGTGCAGGTGCCCTTTTTGAAAAAGCCAACTAGCAAAATGCCATGTTATTGATTTAATGACGATAGGCATCACATCTCGTTTATCCGAAAAGCGAAGTCGTCCAGGTTTTCAAGGCACGAAAATGATCTTGTTCGGTGCTTTTGGCAGAACAAAGCAAGATTTGGACCGAGGCCGTACTTTTCGCGGCGATGTTTGGCAAACAGGGTAGGAAATTTCTCGAACACGCCTGAATTGAATAGTTTTCGTGCAGAGTCCCGGCACAGACATTCTTTTTCAGAGAAAACCTCTTCCGAGAAACCGAAAGAAAAGCTCCTCCTCATTCGGAAACCCGAACAACCGAGCCTTTGCGGCAGACCACACGAAGAGCCAGGAAAATACACAGTGCAAAATGTCACTGGAAGAAACATTCGATGTGAAGAGTACAAGACAGCAGCCTGCGAAGCGGCCCTCAGGACCCGAAAATACAGCCTCGCCCCCTGAAGGCAGCTAACCGATTGATCACACGCAATTATTTTTCACATCAACGCTTGACACATGTTCGTTATCCACGAATAATGCGCGCCACTTGGCTACATAGCTCAGTTGGTTAGAGCATAGCATTCATAATGCTGGGGTCCGGGGTTCAAGTCCCTGTGTAGCCACCAAGTTCAACAAGAAGCCCGCCTAGTGCGGGCTTTCTTGTTTCTGGCAGTTCCTCTCTAACGACTTCTGTCTGCTGCTCCTGCGCATGCTTCGGCAGAATCCGCATTGATCCCACCTGCGAATCCTCTCCTCCCTACCCCGCTGCAATGGCAAGTCGCGGCTGATCAAAAACACGAACCGAATCACCACTGGTCGGATAAACCCAAGGCTCTAGGCCGCACGTCTTCGTACTTGATTCGGCATCGCACAGGCGTTCGGGCCAGGCAGGCTGGCGCGTAGAGGACAAGGAAAGCCGTCTCTTCATTCAGACAAATACAAAACATAGCGCAATTGCAAATCGTTTGTATTTACATGATTGTGAAAAAATTGTTAAATCCGCCGCTTCAACGTTGCCCTTTGCTACGTCGAGCGACCATCGCTGCGTGCTCTGCAAAGTCGATATGTTTTCATGCCCTTCTAGGAATCACGAGATGCTTCGTCCCTTTATTCCCACGTTGACCGGTGCCCTGGCACTAGGCCTTTCGGCCGTTGCACTGGCTGCTCCTGTCAGCTTGAACCTGCCATCTCAATCCCTGTCGTCGTCTCTGACTCAACTGAGTCAGGTCAGTGGCATGCAAGTGACCTTCGATGCCCAGTCAGTCGCAGGCAAGCAGGCGCCAGCCGTACGCGGCAATCTGGAGCCGGCGCAAGCGCTGAATCAGTTGCTGGCCGGTAGCGGTCTCGGCGCAACCGTGCAGGGCAATTCTGCTCAGGTCTTCCGGCAGCAGGCAGAAGGTCCGGTATCGCTGGGTAACGTGAATATCAATGCCGATACCAGCATTGCCGGGGCAGCAACCACCGAAGGCACCAACTCTTACACCACCGGCTCGATGAATACGGCGACCAAGCTGCCATTGTCGATCCGTGAAACACCTCAGTCGGTCAGCGTCATCACGCGCCAGCGCATGGATGACCAAGGAATGAATGACCTCAATGACGTCGTCAAATATGCACCGGGCGTGACCCTGCGCAAGTTCGGTCAGGATCGTCAGCAATTCCTGGCCCGTGGCTTCACCATCGATAATGTGATGTACGACGGCTTGCCGAGCAGTCTTGGGACCTTCACCCAAGACACCATTTCCGAAGCAGACCTGGCCATCTACGACCGCGTTGAAGTGGTACGCGGTGCTACTGGCCTGATGACCGGCGCAGGTAACCCGTCGGCAACTTTGAATATGGTGCGCAAACGTCCTACCGCAACGCCGCAGGTCAGCATCACAACCAGTGCTGGCAGTTGGGATCGTTATCGCACTGAAATAGATGCCTCCAACAAGCTGAACGAGTCCGGCACTGTGCGTGGACGCTTTGTAGCAGCCTATGAAGACAACAAGAGTTTTGTCGATGAACGCGACAAACAGCGCCAGACCTTTTACGGCATTCTGGAAACCGACCTGAACGATGCTACGACCTGGAGCATCGGTGCCTCCAAGCAGCGCGATGATGCGACTTCGGACTGGGGCAGCCTGCCGTCCGGCCCGAATGGCGAAAACCTGCATCTGTCGCGCTCGACCTTCCTGAGTAACGACTGGGCCTATTGGGACCGCGATAACGTCAGCGTATTCACCGACCTGACCCACCGCTTTGACAATGGCTGGAACGCCAAGCTGGCAGCCGCGAAGATCTGGGGCGAGTCCAATACCTTTTCCAGCTACCTGAACTACGGTGGCAGCACTGGATTTACCCAGTCTTCCGGCCAATACGATACCACCGATGTACAGACCAACATCGACGCCTCCCTCTCCGGCCCGTTCCAGTTGTTCGGACGCGAACATGAGTTGACCATCGGCGCGAGCCGTCGTCAGGAGAAATTCGATCAGGTCGGCGGCTGGTGGTCAGCGTCCCCGTCCGTAGATATCTATAATTTCAGCCATAGCGTTATCGCCAAGCCTTCCCGGGCTGACCGCAATGCCTACCAAAGCAAGAACACATCGACTGAAAAGGCTGTTTATGCAGCGGCCCGCTTCAACCCGATCGATCCACTGCATGTCATCCTGGGCAGCCGACTGACCTGGTATGACTACAACAATCGCACTGGAGATGGCGACTATAAAGTCACCCAGGAAGTCACCCCATACGCTGGCATCATCTATGACCTGAACGATACTTATTCGGTCTATGCCAGCTACACCGAGATATTCAAACCGCAGAGTGAAGAAAACGCCTCCGGCTCGGTGCTGGATCCGATGACAGGTGAAAGCTATGAAATCGGCCTGAAAGGTGAATACTTTGAGGGTGCACTGAACGCCTCGGTAGCTCTGTTCGACATGACGCAGCAAAACCGCGCTTACCAAGTACCGGATCAGAGTGTCTGCACCGGCAATCGACCTGGGACCAACTGCTTCGCAGCCTCCGGCGAAGTTCGCAGCCAAGGTATCGACACCGAGATCAGCGGTGCCCTGACCCCGAACTGGCAGTTCTCCGCAGCCTACACCTATGTGCTGAGCCAGTACGTCAAGGATGCCGTAGAGCGTAATGAAGGCCGTCTGTTTGCCCCGGACCAACCCAAGCACCTTTTCAAGGCCGCGACCAGCTACAACCTGCAAGGCGACTTGAGCAAGTGGCGCGTCGGCGCAGACGTTCTTGCCCAGAGCGAAACCTTCAACCGTGTCGGCACCGGCTACGCGACTCAGAATGCCTACTCCGTCGTCGGCCTGATGGCTGGCTACAAGTTCGACGAGCACTGGGATGGCCGCGTCAACTTCAACAACGTATTCGACACCAAATACTGGCAGGGCATCCCGACCGGTACCGGTAGCGGCGTCTACGGCGACCCGCGCAACCTGATGTTCTCGCTGAAATGGACACTCTGATACCTCTGACGAGCTGATCCGCTCCACAAAAGCCGATGCCAGCCCCTCTGGCATCGGCTTTTTCATGCCCGCTCTTCGGTATCGTTTTGAAACATTCTGTTCCGAATGCCTGGCAGCGCCTGGAGGAATTTTTCACACAGCCTGCGTTACCATTTCTGGTCGAAATTCAGTCAGAGCCTGAACCCAGGATGTCCGTACCCCCCGCCGAAAAGCTTCCACCCCTACCCGCTGTACTCGCTGGCCCTCTCTTGCGTCGTCAGGAAGCAAACCGTCTGGTGCTATGGCTGACAGGGTCACGAGCGCTTTCACTGACCTTGCGCCTGCAATTTACCGACGCCAACGGGGCACGAACCTGCACGGACTATCCCCTCGATGCCGGGCAGTGCAAGGTCATAGCCGTAGGCCGTCATGCCTTTGTGCATCTGATTGACGTGAAGCTGGATACCGAGCTGCCCAAGGATGTATTGATCGATTACGACCTGTTGATCGATGACGAACGACACAGCGGCATCGCCGACTGGGCACCTCATTTGCTGTACGCCGACACCAGCAGCCCCAGTTTTGTGGTGCGCAGCAAGGTCGACCACATGCTTCACGGCTCATGCCGCAAGCCACATCATCCTGCTGCCGAAGGCCTGTTGTGTGTCGATCGTCTGCTGGCCGATGCCAAAGATCCGCTGGATCGCCCGGCACTGCTGATGATGAGCGGCGATCAGGTTTACGCCGATGACGTTGCTGGCCCCATGCTGCGTGCAATTCATGTCTTGATCGAACGCCTTGGCCTGTTCGGGGAGCGGCTTGAAGGCGCGGTGGTCGATGACAGCGTCGATCTTTATCAGCATCCGGCCAGCTATTACCAGCGCGCCGATCTGCTGCCAGCCCTCAAGAGCAACGACACTCTGCGCGAGCGGTTCTTTGGCGGTGTCAGCAAGCCGGTTTTCACCAGCAGCTCGGCGGATAACCACCTGGTCACGCTGGCTGAAGTCATGGCAATGTATCTGCTGGTCTGGTCGCCAACACCCTGGACGCTGATCGAACCGGACATGCCCAAGCTCGACGCCGAACAGCGTGAACGCTATGCCAGAGAGCAGCACCTGATCGACGATTTCAGAAACAGCCTGGGTGGCGCTGCACGAGCGATGGCGCATCTCCCGTGCATGATGATTTTCGATGACCATGACATCACCGATGACTGGAACCTGTCGGCCAATTGGGAAGAAAGCGCCTACGGCCATCCGTTCTCCAAACGCATCATCGGTAACGCCCTGCTCGCTTATCTGCTGTGTCAGGGCTGGGGCAACAACCCCGATGCGCTTGATGATCTGATCCAGCAGGTCGAGACGTTGAGCACCGAGATCAAGGATCATGACAATCGCTGGGCCAGCAAGACCCAGGATGCAGTGATCGACAAACTGCTGCACTTCCAGCAATGGCACTACGTTTTACCTACCAGCCCGGCACTGGTGGTGCTCGATACCCGCACCCGGCGCTGGCGCAGTGAGTGGAACTTCAGTCAGCCCTCAGGCCTGATGGACTGGGAAGCGCTCAGCGAACTGCAGCAGGAGTTGCTCGACCACAAGGCCGCAATCATCGTGTCGCCAGCACCCGTGTTCGGGGTCAAGCTGATAGAGGCCATCCAGCGGGTGTTCAGCTGGCTCGGTTATCCGTTGCTGGTGGATGCGGAAAACTGGATGGCGCATCGGGGGGCCGCGCAGGTCATTCTCAATATCTTTGGTCATTCCAGGACGCCGGGCAATTACGTCATCCTTTCAGGAGACGTGCATTATTCGTTCGTCTACGAAATCCTCATTCGCAAGCGCAGCGGTGGGCCACGCATCTGGCAGATCACCAGCAGCGGTATCAAGAACGAGTTTCCCCGTCGCCTGCTCGATACCTTTGATCGCCTGAACCGCTGGCTCTACTCGCCGCGCTCCCCTCTCAACTGGTTCACCAAACGTCGGCGTATGAAAGTCATCCCGCGCACGCCGCAGCACAGCAAGGCCGGTGAGCGGTTATGGAATTCGGCAGGGATCGGTCAGGTTTTCTTCAATGACCAAGGCCAGCCGGTCCTGATCAATCAGCTCAATGCCGATGGTTCTGCGCCTACCTGTTTCGTCGAACCCGAAGAATACAAAGACCAGCGGTCCACGGCGGATAGCAGTTTTCTGGAAAATGACAGGAAAACGAGCGATAGTCACCGCTGAACCTTATCGGCGATTGCCGGGTCGATAATAGCTAACCAGATTGTGTGAAAATTTCTGCACTCGGCCATGCTCCGTTTTCACACCGTCTGTAAGGGTCAGGTTTGTAACACTGACACGCATTACTTTCTGGAGAGCGTCCCGTGATAACCAATCAACGCATAGCCAGACTTAACGCATGGGGCGCTCACGGCTTTACCGCCACAGGCGTAGTCCTTGCGTTTCTGGCAACAATTGCCCTGTTCAACAATGAACCCAAGGCCTGCCTGCTCTGGCTGGGTGTCGCCCTGATCGTGGACGGTGTCGACGGCTCGCTGGCGCGCAAGGTCAACACTCACTCGGTACTGCCGCACTTCGATGGCTCGGCACTGGATCTGGTGATCGATTACCTGACCTACGTCTTTATCCCGGCACTGTTCATCTACCGCTATATTCCGCTGCCGGAATTCACCTTGCTGTTAAGCATATCGATCATTCTGGTCTCGTCGCTGTTCTGCTTCTGCAACGTGGACATGAAAAGCAAGGACAACTATTTCCAGGGCTTCCCGGCCGCCTGGAACGTCGTCGCCCTGAGTCTGTATATCCTTTCGCCGACGCCCTGGGTGACGTTCCTCACCATTGTCGGGCTGGCACTGCTGACGCTGACCCGGATGAAATTCCTGCATCCGTTTCGCGTACGCAAGTTCATGCCGATCAATATCGCCGTCACCACGGTCTGGTTGCTGTGCAGTGCTTCGCTGATCATCAACCACCCCCACAATGGTCCTTTGATCATGGGGTTGTGGTTCGCCATGTCAGCCTATTTCATGGGGATCTGTATCTGGAGAACTTCCCTGGAATGGCTGGGCAGGCTCAAGGCCTGAGTCAGAAGGAAGGAAACGCAGGGGCTGTTAACGTTTCAACAGCCCCGATCAGCTCAACACTTGCTGTTGGCCTGCAACGCCGCAGTAGAGTCCTGCTTGCTGAAGAGATAAGTGCTCACGCAGCACAGCAGTAACCCGCCAACGGCTACCAGACCGCCTACGATCCCGACATTTGCAACGCCCAACTGGCTGCTGACCACGCTGCCCAGCAAGGCACCACCGCCGATACCGATATTGAAGATGCCCGAGAACAGGGACATCGCCACGTCGGTGGCATCCGGAGCCAGAGTCAGGACTCTCGCCTGCAACAGCAGCCCGAAGCACATCATGGCCATGCCCCACACAACGCTCAACGAACCGAGGGCGGCTGCCTGACTCGAAAACGGCAACAGCATCAACAAGCACAGCGCCACCAGCGTGATAGATGCGATCAACAGGCCATTCGGGAAGCGACTGCTGAACAGACTGAACACGATGGAGCCGATGATCCCCGCGCCGCCAGCCAACAGCAGCAACAAGGTCGTCATCTCGCCACTCAAATGCGCCACTGTCTGGGCAAAGGGTTCGATGTAGCTATAAGCGGTGAAGTGCGCAGTGACCACGGTAGCGGTCAGTACATAGATCGCCACCAGCCGTGGACGCTTGAACAGGATTGGCAGGCTTCTGAGCGAGCCGGAGTTCTGGCTGGGCAACAATGGCAGCGTGCGGCTCAGCAGCAATACCGTCAGTGCGGAAATCCCGGCAATCCCCATGAAGGTCGTGCGCCACCCCAGCGCCTCGCCCAATACGCGGCCCAACGGAATCCCCAGAACCATCGCCAGCGAAGTACCGGTTGCCAGCAACCCCAACGCCTGGACCTGCTTGCCCGGCGGCGCAATGCGCACGGCAAGCGATGCGGTGATCGACCAGAAAATCGCGTGAGCGAAGGCAATCCCGACACGACTGATCAGCAGCACACCAAAGCTTGAGGCCGTGGCCGAGAGAATATGGCTCACGACAAACAGCATGAAGATGCAGATCAGTAACTTGCGCCGCTCGATGTTGCGAGTGATCAGCATCATCGGCAGAGACATCAGCGAAACGACCCAGGCATAGATCGTCAGCATCAGGCCGACTTGAGCCGTGGTCATATCGAAACTTTCGCCAATATTGCTCAGCAAGCCGATAGGGACGAATTCGGTCGTATTGAAAATAAAGGCAGCAAGCGCCAGGGCAATCACGCCAAGCCAGCTACCGGTACGAACCTCTGGGGGTGTATTCATCAAGAATGTGCAACGCTCAAGGAGTATTCCGACCCTCGGGTCGTTCGCCATGCATATGCAACACGCATGGCACCTGTACAGAAAAATCAGGCCCGCCCCCACCGGATAACAAACGCAGAAACGCCCCGCTCGTGAATGGATGAACGAGCGCAGCGTGCGATGTGGATTATTGTGGGTATGGGGGATACAACCAGATGCCGCGAATTCTACGTCTGCAACGCATGGATCACAACACGTCGACAGGTCCTGAGCCTGTGCGGTGACAGCCGGTAGCGTTCAGCCTGTCTGCTGTCGCTGCGGATGCTCGGCAAGCCAGGCCACCGCGCACAGGGCAAGGCCGGCGCCATTAAGGGAAACCGGATTGAAAGCCTGAACAAGCAAGTGAGGGCTGACAAGAGCCACATCGATCAACAATCCGGCCAGAACGAGCGCACTGACAATCACGGAGGCTCGCTTGAAATACCCCGAGATCAAGCAGATCGCCAGCCCGATCTCCGCAGCACCGCTCAACCAGGCCACCCAGCGTGCATCAGCGAAACCATGGGCCTGGATCATCTCCAGTTCGCCAGGGCTGAGCCACAGGATCTTCGGCACCAACCCATGGTAGAAAAACATCAATGCCAGACCGGCACGGGCGACCCAGGCAATGCGTTGCAACTCACTCATGGGCCGTAGCCTTGAGGAACCGTTGCTCATGGTCAGCCGTCGGCAGCAGGCAACTGTCGTAACGGCCAAACAGGCGATAACGATTCAAGGCAATGCGGTCGTACCCCCAATCCCGCAAAAAACGCGGAACAATGCGTAACACGATCAGCCAGGACCACGGAGCCGGCATCTGTCGCATGACTTGCAAAAAGGCGTCCGAACGCAGAAACAGACGGTCATTGACGATCACCGCCATGGTGTCGAATTGATCGACCGGCAAACCCGCCCACTTCAGCAGCGCCTGCCCTTCAGCGGACTGCACGGCGGCCAGTCGAATCCGTCGGGACGTGTCGTGACGAATGAGAAACTTCGCCCAGCCGTTGCACAGTTTACATACGCCATCGAACAGCACGACGCACTCATCGACCTGCAAGTAAGGCGCTGGGGTTGAAGGCATAAGGTTCTCTCCTTGAAGAACCGTCACTCTACCCTAGCGTGCTGTAAAAGAACCTGAAAACACAAACGCCTCGCGGTCGGGAAGCAACCGGCGAGGCGTTCAGATCAAGCGATGCAGCAGGACTCAGACCTTGCGGACGAACTCGGACTTCAGTTTCATGGCGCCGATGCCGTCGATCTTGCAGTCGATATCGTGGTCGCCGTCCACCAGACGGATGTTCTTGACCTTGGTGCCGACCTTGACCACCAGCGAAGAGCCCTTGACCTTCAGGTCCTTGATCACGGTGATGGTGTCGCCGTCCTGCAGCACATTGCCGGTGGAATCCTTGATGACTTTCACATCATCGGAAGACTCTGCGCTGTCACCACCAGCAGACCACTCATGGGCGCATTCCGGGCAGACCAGCATTGTGCCGTCTTCGTAGGTGTACTCGGAATTGCATTTCGGGCAGGACGGTAAGCTCACAGCGTTTCTCACATCGAAGGTGGGGAAAAACCATGGATTATAAAGGGTTTTTCCATTTTTAGGGGGATGACCATCGGTGCCCTTGTTTGCGCGATAGCCCGCAAAGAACGCAGGGCCTGTCGAACGTCCTTGCAGAGGATGCTTTACTTGTACAAGTCACTTCAGGATTTCATCAATGACATACGCCGGTTTCGCCCCTTTTCAGGACTTCGCCAGGCGGCTTATCCCGCACACTCAAGCGAAGAGGTTCGATGGTTCACACGATATCTCTCACTTGTTGCGGGTCTGGAAGAACGTCTGCGCCATTCGCGACCATGAAGGCGGGGATCAGGAAATCCTGCTGGCCGCGACCTTGCTGCATGACTGTGTCTCGGTCGAAAAGAATTCTCCCTTTCGCGCCAGCGCCTCACGGCTGGCAGCCGCCAGGGCCACCGAGCTGCTGACCGAAACAGGTTGGGACGAGACACGAATCGCCGCCGTTGCCCATGCCATCGAAGCCCACAGTTTTTCGGCAGCCATTACGCCTGTGACACTTGAAGCCAGAATCCTGCAGGATGCAGACCGGCTCGACGCCATGGGCATGGTAGGCGTGGCCCGTGTGTTCTATGTATCGGGACGAATGGGCAGCTATCTCTATGACTCGCAGGACCCTCAGGCTGCCGAGCGCCCCTATGACGACAAGCATTTTGCTGTCGATCATTTCCACACCAAACTGCTGCATCTGGCCGATGGTTTCCAGACCCGTACCGGCACGCAAATGGCGCAGGTCAGGCATAAACGGTTGAAGCGGTTTCTGGACGAGTTGATGGAGGAAATCGGCGCCCCCTGAATACATCGCAGATTCTTGACGTCAAAACTGCCAAGCGCCAATGGATGTCATAAAGGCATCACACAACTGCCTTATAAACGGCTCTCCGAAATGCCGCCTATAGGGGTTGTTTGCTGTGAAAAAATTCCTGCCTCGTTTTTTGCGCCAGCAATCCAGAACGACGGTATTGCGACGCTTCAAGATCACTTCGCGCCTGGTACTGTGCTTTGGTATCACCTCATTGCTGATGGTTGCGCTGGGAGCTTTCTGCCTGTTTCAGATGCAGGACATTCGCAATCAGGGAGAAGCGGTGGAAAGCGGTGCATTGCCCAGTATTGCAATGGCCGATGCGATTGCGATCAACCTGGTGAAGCTGCGCAGCGAAACCACTCGACTGATTGCCAATGCCGATGATCCCGGCGCGGTGATCAACAGCAAGATCAACGTCGAGCAACTCAAGAATGAGGTCGAAAAAGGCTTCACGGACTATCTGGCCCGTGTGCCCGCAGGCACCGAGCATGATTCGATCATCGCCTTGCAGGAGGCCTATAACGCATTCATGCCCGGCCTGCAGGACGAAATAGGGCTTATCGAGCAACGCAAGCTGGACGAAGCGCGGATGCTTTCCAACACCATGCTGGCCCTGCAAGGCGACCTGATGGACATGCAGGTGCAACTGCTGCGCGAACTCAACAAACAAAGTGCAGCCGCTGCCGTCGAAGCCGCCAGCGCCAGCTACAACCAGACGCGCATTATCGCCCTGAGCGCCATCGGACTGGCCTTGGCGCTGACCCTGCTGCTGGCGTGGCGCCTGAGCGTGAGCATCATCCATCCAGTGCGCTATGCCCTGCACATTGCCAATACCATCGCCGATGGCGACCTGACCGAACAGACCATTCCTCAAGGCAAGGACGAACCCGCGCAACTGCTCATGATGCTAGGGCGCATGCGCAGCAACCTGCATGGCACCATCGACCAGATTTACGCAGCCGCGACCCAGTTATCCCAGTCGGTACAGGAAATGGGCACCATCGCCGAAGCGAGCGCGCTCAACCTGCAGATGCAAAACAATGAAATCGAGCAGGCCGCCGTCGCCGTCAATCAGATGAGCCAGGCAGCGGTAGAAGTAGCGGGCAATGCCAGCAATACCGTGACCGAGTCGGAAGCCTCCAATCAGGCGGCGGCACAAGGTCGGGATCGCTTGTCGGCCACCATCAGTTCGATCAAGGAACTGACCAGCAATGTGCTGGACTCATCCCATCAGGCAGAAGGGCTGGCCGAACGGACCCAGAACATCAGCAGCATTCTCGATGTGATTCGCGCCATCGCCAACCAGACCAACCTGCTGGCGCTCAACGCGGCCATCGAGGCAGCAAGAGCCGGTGAAGCCGGTCGTGGATTCGCAGTCGTCGCTGATGAAGTCCGTTCCCTGGCGCAACGTACCAGCGCCTCGACAACGGAAATCGAAGGGTTGATCAACGGTGTTCAACAAAGCACTCAGGAAACGGCAAACGCCCTGCGCCACACCGCGACCCAGGCCAACCAGACACTGGAACAGGCAGCTGCAACGGGTGAAGCCCTGACGGTGATCATCAGCTCGACCACCACCATCAACGACCGCAACCTGATGATCGCCAGCGCAGCCGAACAACAGGCACAAGTGGCCGGTGAAGTGGATCGCAACCTGAGCAGTATTCGCGACCTGTCCAGCCAGACGGCTTCCGGCGCTCAACAGACAACCGTAGCCAGCAACGCATTGTCGATGCTGGCTACGGATCTGAACATGATGGTGCAGAGGTTTGTGCTCTAAGAGCACACCGCCGTAGGAGCGAATTCATTCGCGAATGAATTCGCTCCTACGGGGTTACAGAGGACGCAGGCGATATTGCGGTGGCAATTGCTCTGGGCCGCTGATGGTGGTGTTCAGACTTTTCCAGCGGCCATCCTTGATGCCATAGATACAGCCGTGTACCGAAAGGCTTTGCCCACGATGCCAGGCGTTCTGCACGATGCTGGTATGGCCGACGTTGGCCACCTGCTGAATCACGTTGAGTTCGCACAGGCGATCAACCTGTTCTTCCTCGGTCGGCAGTTTCGCCAACTCTTCACGCTTTTCGTAATACAGGTCGCGAATCGTACGCAACCAGCCATCGATCAGGCCAAACTGGCGGTCCTGCATGGAAGCTCGCACACCACCGCAACCATAGTGCCCGGTCACGAGGATGTGTTTGACCTTCAGTACATCAACCGCGTACTGAATGACTGACAGGCAGTTCAGGTCAGTGTGCAACACAACGTTGGCCACGTTGCGGTGTACGAACAGATCGCCAGGCAACATGCCTACGATCTCGTTGGCGGGAACGCGCGCATCCGAGCAGCCGATCCAAAGATATTCCGGGGTTTGCTGGCGAGCCAGCTTGGCGAAGAACTCAGGGTCTTCCTGTTTGATCGCATCGGCCCAACGCTCGTTGTTATCAATCAGGTCTTGTAGATCGTTCATGCTATGACGCCTCGATAATGATGCCCAACTTTGACTGGCGACCCTCTGCGCAAGTCACGCGGCAACATCACGACTTTTCGCCGGTTTAGCGCAAAAACCGAAAAAGCGTCAAAGTTGTGATCGACGACACAGCTATTCCAGAAGCGTGCAGGCCATCACCACCGCATCTTCGCGACCACCCACTGCCGGATAGTAATCGCGGCGTCGACCGATCTCGTTGAAACCATAGTTTTCATACAACCGATAGGCGGCTCGATTGCTGTCGCGCAATTCCAGGAAACACTCACGACCGTTGAGCTCGTAGGCACGCTTCATCAGGTGATCAAGCAGACGCAAACCCAGGCCTCGGCCCTGGCTTTCTGGCTTGACGGTAATGTTGAGCAGATGCGCTTCATCGATGATGACCTGAATGACACCATGTCCCACCTGCTGCGCGCCCTCGAACATCAGCCAGATGTCATACGATTTCAGGCCTTCGAGAAATATGCCTCGCGTCCAGGGATGACTGAAGGCGGCGTACTCGATCTTCAATACGGCATCAAGATCGGCTTCGGTCATGGGGCGGAAGGTTATTGCGTCACTCATCTATGGATTTCCAGCGCGCCATCAGCCGACGCATGGCTTGCCAGACGTCCGCCTTGCGATGCGGCTCGTCCATCAGTAATTCCAGGCCTGGTAGCGCCCATGCAGCGCCCAGCCCCTCGACTTGCAGTTCACGGTTAAAAGCTTCGACTTCGACCTCACCGGCAAAGCGCACGGCGGGCTGGCCAATCAGCCACAGACAGGCACAGGGTTCGTCCTCAAGGCGAGCAGCGACAAAGCCCTGCACAAAGTCACGCGCCGCGTCAGGCCCTTGATCCATGTTGCCGCGAACCAGCAACGGCCAGCGCACAGGCTCGCCGATAATCTGCGGGCTATCGGGTAAACCGGCAGCGCGCAGCATGTCCTTGAGCAACAGATAGGCAGGATCGCGACTCTGGAATGGCTGCCCGGTAGGCAGCTCAACCAGCAGCAAGCAACGCCCGGCACGCAGCAATTGCAAGGAGAAACGCGGAGGCGGCACGACAACTGCCTTGACCGGCGGCGCAGCCTCGGCCTCTTCTGCTGCAACCACCGGAGCGCTTTTGCTGGCTGACGATGGGCGCGGCACTTCGATCTTCGGCCGCTCGACCTGACGCGCAACCGGCACGGCACCTGGCGCCACCGGAGACGGGGCGGCAACCGGCGCTTCAGGCACGACAGGCGCAACACTTTCGACCTCGACCGGCAACGGAGCAAGCAGCTCCGGGCGAGACGGAGCAGCGAAAGGCAGTTCAGTGCGCGGCAGCCAGTTGACCACCTGCATGGCAGTCAAATAGGCGCGGCGACGGGACTCGTTCAGCAAAGGTCGGCCACCTGTGGATAAGTTAAGCGCGCAATTCTAGCGCTCTTCGCAGATTCGCGCCGCAGTTGATCGCCGGTAGGTGAAATCTTCAGTGGCTGATGCAGTACAATCGCTGTTTTTCATTTGCCAACAGTCGGCCTACCAATGATCGAACCCAAGCGCGTCCTGCGCGCCCTTGCCGAGCACTGGGCGCTACTCGAGCCTTTATGCGAACACTTCGACCAAGGCACGCTGAGCCTGAGCGAACTGCGTCTGCAACTGGCCGCTCAGCAGCTGGACAGCACACCGCAAGACATCACCAACCTGCTGGATGTGTGGATTCGTCTGGACATTCTGGTGCCTGTCGCCAAAAGCCCGAACCGTTTCGAGCTCAATGCGCAGATCCACGACTTCCTGTCCTATCTGCGCCGCGAGCACCGTCTGGGGCTGTGCCTGGAGATCGAAGCCTATCTGCGCCATCTGGAGCGACTGGCCGGTTACATCCAGGATGCCTTCGACATTCGCGACGCCAACGATCTGGCCCGCCAGTTGCGCCTGCTGGACATGCGCGTGCGCGATGTCCTTAAAAAACTCGCCAACGACGAACAGGCACTCGTGGCCGTGGCCGATCGGGCCAAGACCAGCGACCGCCAGATTCCCTTGCGCCAGCGCTACGCCGAGGTGCTGGCCACCTGGGACGAATACGTCGAGCCGATGATTCAACTGGTGAACGCCGACGGTGCATTCGAGCAAGGCGTGCGCAAGGTCGAGAACGTGCTGTTGCGCCTGCTGACCGAGCAGCAACGTCTTGGCCATCTGGTGGACGACGACATGTTGCTGCGCACCCATGCGCGCATCCTGGAGATGCAGACCAGCGCCCAGCTCACCCTGCGTCATGCACGGGAGTTGCTGCTGCCGTTGCGCGAAGAAGCACGTCGCCACAACGCCGTGACCCGTGGCGCCGCGCTGGCCTTGTCGGCCATTCGCCGCAAAGGGCTGGATGCTGTCCCGCAAGCGGCGATGCCGATGTTCACTCGTCCGCAGAGCACGTTTCTGGGCAGCGCCAGCCAGGTCGAGGCTTATGTCTATGCATTGGCGCGCTTTGAACCCAAACCCGCAAAATTCCCCAAGGCCAGCGGCACCGCACGCAAGGGCGTACCGCCCCAGGCACCGCGTACCGTCAAGGAAATGCTCGAGCGCTGCGAAGACGCTCTGCCCATGCCGGACCTGATGGTCTGGCTGCTGGAGCAGGAACCCAACGGCGCAACCGACGAGTTGCTGTACTGGTTCTCGCGCCTGTCCCGTGACAAGCGCTTCGCCCGTGAACGCCTGGAGCGTCGCGAGTATTTCACTCAGGAGCACCGCGTCAGCCTGCGCTCCTTCGCCCTGCTCTCGACCCGAGACGAGCAGCCAGAGAATTCCGAGAGCCCCCTTCATGCATCTTGATCTTTCCGAAATGTCCCAGCTTGCGCCGATCTTTCGCGAGCTGTTCAAGGGCTATCACATCAGCCGCCGCGACCCTGAGCTGTATGCCCAGCTTTCCAATGCCCAGGACCAGTACCGCACACTGTTCAAGGCGCTGGGTTTCGAGCTGATCTGCGATACCCGTGGCTTCTACTACTTCGTTCCGGAGCTGGCCGCGGCGCAGGTGAACAAGACTGCGCAGCGTCTGGCCCTGTTCACCTTCATCCTCGTCGAACACCTGGCCGACCAGGGTCGCGACCCGATGGCTGTGCTCGACGGCGGTACTCTGGGCCGCGATGAGCTGCCTTCGATGCTGGATAAATACCGCGACCTGTTCCTGCAGGCCGAAGTCCAGACCCAGGAAGAACTCGAAGAGAAGATCATGCGCCGCATGACCCAACTGGGTTTTGCCAGCGAAGAAGTGGGCATCTATCGCTTCCTGCCGCCGATGCACCGCTTCCTTGATGTGTGCCTGTCGGTACAGCAGGACCGTGACCTGGCAGCCAGCCTGCACAGCGACCTGCCTCTGCCGACGCCGATCCTGATCGATGACGACAGCGACGAAAAACTGCTGCAAACCGATGACCCTCTGGATCTGGCCGAATTCGACGAAGAAACCGAGGAGCAGGCCCTGGCCCGCGCAATCGCTGAAGAACAACAGGAGATGGGCGCATGAGCCAGGAACGTTATGGCATTCGCCGTTTTGCCCTGCTGAACACCGCTGGCTACAGCCTGGGTCTGTTCCCGCTGGAAAACCCGCTGTCGGTCTACGGCGCGAACAACCTGGGCAAGAGTGCTTCGATCAACGCCTTGCAGTTCCCGATCCTGGCGCGCATGTCGGACATGAGCTTCGGCAAGTACAGCCTGGAGCAGTCGCGTCGTTTCTACTTCGCCTCGGACACCAGTTACATTCTGGTGGAAGTCGCCCTGCCCCACGGCCCGCATGTGATCGGCGTCGTCGGTCGCGGCCCGGGGGGCGGCTTCGGGCACCAGTTCTTCGCCTATGCCGGTGAACTGGACCTGGGCCATTACCAGAAGAACGATACCTGCCTTCGCCAGAAAGAGCTGTTCAGCAACCTGGAAAGCAAAGGCCTGAAAGCCTACGAATTGAAACCGGACGAACTGCGCCGCCTGCTCGTGGGCGGCCACACATCGATCCCGCTGGACCTGACGCTGATTCCACTGCGCTCCACCAGCGAACAGAGCCTCAAGACCTTCCGCGCCCTGTTCATCAACCTGCTGCACATGCGCGAAATCACTGCGGCCAAGCTCAAGCAACTGTTCCTGGACGCTTTCGAGCACAGCCTGCGTTCCGGCAGCGTCGATTACATTGCGGCCTGCGAAGAAGCATTCCGCGACGTGCGGCGCATGGAGCAGGACTACAACTCGCTGGTGCTCGCCGGCCCGCTGGTCGAAGCTCTGGCCGCTGGCGTCAAGCAGCGCGACATCCTGCGCGGCAAGCTGCATCGCCTGTCGCCATTGCTGGACTCGTTGCTCGGTACCTGGTCGGACTACTCCAGCGCCCGCAAGGAAGAGCTGGTCACCCAGGCCGAGCATTTCCGCGCCCAGCAGGATGAAATGCAGAACGACCAGCGCAACAGCACTCAGGAACTGATGCGACTGGAGCGTGAAATCAGCAGCATTCAGCGCTGGATCGGTGAGCTGTCGGTCCTCAAGAACCGCTTCGCGCTGGTCGATGACGTCAAGGTGCTGGAGCAGCAGTTGCTCGCCGCCAAGGATGCTCATGACGAACTGGCCGGTGCTCTGGCCCAGTCCCGGCAGTTCAGCGCCGAGGACCTGGAAGAGCGCCTGCGGGATCTGGAAAAACGCCTGAAGTCGGTCAAACAGCAACTCGACCACGCCGACAACAACAGCTACGCCCGCCTGCGCGAAGAGTTCTCGCAGCCGGACGTCGAGCGCTTGATGCGCCTGTTCAACAGCGCGCTGTTCAGCCTGCCACTGGGCGAGCAAGGCATTGCACTGGACGATGGCGATGCGTGGGTCAAGTCTCTGGAAACCATCCTCGATAGCTTCAAGGGTGACCAGTTCCAGGTACCGGGCTTGTCGATCAATCTGTCGAATATCGAGCCGCCAGCCTTGCAGGCACTGGCTGACCGCGCCGCATTGCGCGATCAGAAAGAACGTCTGGAGAAAGAGCTCAAGCAACTGAAAACCCAGCAGGCCGTCGCAGCCGACCGCGCCGCCAGCAAGACCCAGACCGAAGCCTTGTATCAACAGGTGCTGGACGCTCAAAAGGCGCTGGAAGATTTCCGTCGCTGCCAGACTTTGAGCGCGGAAGAAGCCGGCAAGCATGAAGAGCTGGCACAACTGGAAGCGGCGCAGGACGAACTCAAACGCTCCAGCGATGCCTTCACCGAGCGCGTCCAGCAACTGTCCGCCAAGCTGCAACTGGTCGCTCGCCAGATCGGCGATATGGAAGCCAAGCAACGCACACTGGATGACGCGCTACGCCGCCGTCAGTTGCTGCCTGCGGACATGCCATTCGGTACGCCGTTCATGGACCCGGTAGACGATTCCATGGATAACCTGCTGCCGCTGCTCAATGACTATCAGGACAGTTGGCAGAGCCTGCTGCGCAGCGATGGCCAGATCGAAGCGCTTTATGCGCAGGTCCGCCTCAAGGGTGTTGCCAAGTTCGACAGCGAGGAAGACGTGGAGCGTCGCCTGCAACTGTTGATCAACGCCTACGCGCACCGGACCGACGAAGCCCTGACCCTCGGCAAGGCCCGTCGTGCAGCGGTGACGGACATTGCCCGTACCTTGCGCAATATCCGCAGCGACTACGACAGCCTTGAGCACCAGTTGGCGCTGTTCAACCGCGAGATCAACAAACGACAGGTTTCCAACCTGGCCAGCTTCCGTATCGTCCTTGCGCCGAACAAGGAAGCCCTCAAGCATATCGACCAGATTATCCACAGCGCCGGTCAGTATGAAGAAGGTGAAACCCTGTCCGTGTTCGACCTGAGTCAGAGCGCCGAGCAGGACAACAAGAACGAAGAAGCCAAGGAATATCTGGCCCGACTGGTAGCCGCCAATCACAACCAGCTTGGGTTGAAAGACCTGTTCGAGCTGGCGTTCGAGATCACCAAGGTTCATGGCCAGCCGGTTATCCACACCGACATCGACGGTGCCGCTTCCAACGGTACGACCATGACCATCAAGGCGCTGACCAACATGTACCTGTTGCTGCACTTGATGGACCGTGATCTGGCCGGTCGCGTACGTTTGCCGTACTACCTGGATGAAGCGGCGGACATCGACGAGAAAAACCAGGCAGCGTTGCTGGAAACCAGTCTGCAACTGGGCTTTGTGCCGATTCTGGCGAGCGTGAAACCTCAAGTCTCGGCCCACGTGGCCATCGACCTTGAAGGCGGCAGCGGTCCGAACGGAATCTACATCGACGAGGCGGACTGGAAGTACATCCGCCGTCGTGAAGAGGTGAAACAGTAAGAAGCTCCGGCGCTGGCTGAATAACAGCGCCGAAACATGAAGGGTGCTCCTTTAAATCTGGGGAGCGCCTTTCAGACCTGGCAAGGCAACATTTCCGGTTGTCGTTGCCGCTGCTTCAGGCTTGATCTCCTCCGGCTCACCATTGAGCGCCTTGTTCATCTTCACCGTATCCAGAGCCCCCACCCACTTGGCGATTGCCATGGTACCGACACCATTGCCGATGGTATTGGTGATGGCCCGCGCTTCCGACATGAACCTATCCACGCCCAAAAGCAACACCATGCCGGCAACCGGAATGGTCCCCAGCGATGCCAGTGTCGCGGCCAGAATAATGAACCCGGAACCGGTCACACCAGCCGAGCCCTTGGATGTGAACATCAGCACGGCGAGCACGATCAACTGATCGGTCAGGGTCAGCGGTGTGTTGGTCGCCTGAGCAATGAAAATCGCCGCGATGGTGTAATAGATCGCCTGCCCATCGGGGTTGAAGGTCAGGCCCGACGGAATGATCATTCCGGCCACCGGTTTGGAAACACCGGCTTTCTCCATCTTGGAAATCATCTGTGGCAACACCGACTCCGAAGAACTGGTGCCCAACACTGTGAACAACTCTTCCTTGATGAAGCGCAGGAATTTCCACAGGCTGAAACCGCTGTAACGGCAGATCGGACCGAGCACAAAGATCACAAAGGCCGCGCACGTGAGGTAGACGCAGGCCATCAGCTTGCCCAGGGAAAACAGCGAGCCGAAACCATATTTGCCGATGGTGAATGCAATCGCACCGAAAGCACCAATGGGTGCCAGGCGCATCACCATGCCGACGATCTTGAACATGCCTTGCATCAGGCTATCCAGCGTGTCGACGAATGCCTTGCCACGCGGACCGACATTCGCCAGGGCAACGCCAAGCAGCACCGAGAACAGCAGGATTTGCAGCACATTGCCCTTGGCGAAGGCATCCACGATGGTATCGGGGATGATGTTCATGACAAAGTCCATGAACGTCGCGTGCTTGGCTGCGGTGGTGTAAGTGGCGAGGCTGGAGGTGTCCAGCGTGGCCGGATCGATGTTCATGCCAGCTCCGGGCTTGAACACATCGACGACAATCAGGCCCAGGACCAGAGCGAGGGTCGATACCACCTCGAAATAGATCAGGGCGCGGAAACCGACGCGCCCCAACTCTTTCATGTTTTCCATACGTGCAATGCCGGTCACGACGGTCAGGAAGATCACCGGCGCAAGCAGCATCTTGATCAGTTTGATGAAGGCATCGCCAAGCGGCTTGAGCGCTGTTCCGGTTTCAGGAACCAGCACACCGACGACGGCACCGAGGATGACGGCAAGAAGCACTTGTACATAAAGCTTGGAGAGAATTCTTTTCATGACGGGGCCCTGATTTTTTATTGTTGTCAGGAAATGCCAGGGGGTGCATCGATGATCGCCCTCCTGGCGTTATGCCGCAGTACTACTTTGAATCAACGATTGATCAGCTCGATCACCGCATCGGTGATTTGCCGGGTGGTGGCGTTGCCGCCGAGGTCAGGTGTGTGCAGGCCGCTTTCGGTCACGGCTTCGATGGCCGAGATCAACTGCTTGGCCGCAGCAGCTTCGCCCAGGTGTTCCAGCATCATGGCAGCGGTCCAGAAGGTCGCGACCGGGTTGGCAACGCCTTTGCCGGTGATGTCGAAGGCAGAACCGTGGATCGGCTCGAACATGGAAGGGAATTTGCGCGACGGGTTCAGGTTGGCGGTCGGCGCAATGCCCAGGCTGCCGGACAACGCTGCGGCCAGATCGGACAGGATATCGGCATGCAGGTTGGTGGCGACAATCACGTCCAGGGTCGAAGGCTTGAGCACCATGCGCGTGGTCACGGCGTCGACCAGTTCCTTGTCGATCTTGACGTCCGGGAAGTCCTTGGCAACCTCATAGAAAATCTCGTCCCACAACACCATACCGTGACGCTGGGCGTTGGACTTGGTGACCATGGTCAGGTGCTTGCGTGGACGGCTTTGTGCCAGTTCAAAGGCGAAACGGTGGATACGCTCGACACCGGCGCGGGTGAATACCGACACCTCTGTAGCGACCTCTTCGGGCAGGCCACGGTGAACACGACCACCGTTACCGGAATATTCACCTTCGGAGTTTTCCCGCACCACGACCCAGTCGATCTGGTCGCCGTTATGCAGCGGGCTTTTGACACCGGGAAGCACACGAGCCGGACGCACGTTGGCGTATTGGTCGAAACCCTGGCAGATCGGCAAACGCAGGCCCCAGAGGGAAATATGGTCAGGTACGTTCAGGGCACCGACTGCACCAAAGAAAATGGCGTCGAACGTTTTCAGTTCCTCAAGACCGCCTTCGGGAATGTAGTAACCGTTTTTCAGGTAGTTATCGGAGTTCCAGTCGAAGTGCTTGAAGTTGATTTCAAATCCGGACTTTTTCGACAGGGCTTGCAGAACCTCGACACCTGCGGCAATCACTTCCACACCGATGCCATCACCTGGAACTGCAGCAATCTTGTATGCGCTCATGTTCAACTCCACTCTTGATACGTTCTTGTTGTACTGCTGAACAGGCTGTTCAGCAGGGTGTGAGCGGAGTATATGTAGTGAGCACAAAGCTGTGAGTTACTCAAAATAACTACATCCATAACCTTGAGTTACGAATGAATCAGACTCTGGACCTGTCTTTTTTCTACTTGCTGGCCAATCAGGGCAGCCTCGCCGCCACGGCAAGAGAGCTTGGAATCACGCCTCCAGCGGTCAGCAAACGGCTGAGCGCACTGGAAGCCCGTTTTGGCGTACGCCTGGTAAATCGCACCACCCGCTCGATGAGCCTGACGGCGGAGGGAGAGCTGTACTTCTCCCATGCGGCGCGCATCCTGACCCAGATCGATGAAGTCGAGCAGTTGGTCAGCAGCAGCCGTGCCACGCCAAAGGGGCTGATTCGTGTCAATGCATCGCTGGGCTTCGGGCGCCGCTATATCGGGCCGGCATTGGCAGCATTCTTTTCACGTTACCCGGAAGTGGAAATACAGCTGGAAATCACCGATCACCCGCTGGATCTGGCTACCCACGGTTTTGACCTGGGCATCCGCTTTGGCACACTGCCGGATGCCGCTTTTCATGCTCGCAAGATCGCGTCCAACCGTCGTTTGTTGTGTGCGTCTCCGCTGTATCTGGAAAGGCATGGCGTGCCGCAACGCTTGTCGGACCTACAGCAGCACAACTGCATTTTCCTGAGGCAAAACGAAACGCCCCATGGCGTGTGGAGTTTTACCAACGGCGGGAAAACCCAGAACATCAAGGTACGTGGAGCGCTGGGCTGCAATGACGGCGAGGTGGCTTTGAACTGGGCGCTGGAGGGTTATGGAATATTGCTCAGGGCCGAATGGGATATCGCCCGGTATGTACGCAGCGGCCGGTTGCGTCTGGTGCTGGAGGACCAGACTCCGACTCGGGCGGATGTGTATGCGGTTTATCCACAGCAGTTGCATCTGTCGGCGAGGGTTCGCAGCTTGATTGATTTCCTGGTGGAGCGATTCAGGCATATCGACAATCTGGACGAGGCGCAGTGACTCACCGGCCTCTTCCCGGATAAATCCGGTCCTGTGAGGTGCGATGTTTTGATCGCCTCAAAGACAAAACCCCCACCTGCTTTCGCAGACGGGGGTTCTGAATTTTAATCTTGACGATGACCTACTCTCACATGGGGAAACCCCACACTACCATCGGCGATGCATCGTTTCACTACTGAGTTCGGGATGGGATCAGGTGGTTCCAATGCTCTATGGTCGTCAAGAAATTCGGT
>NZ_JAUQOO010000020.1:0-132402 GCF_030580745.1 Pseudomonas serbiensis | reverse complement strand
GGCTTCAGCCGCGAAGCCATCTTTCGGGCGCTGAAATGTGTGCTGACTTCACCGGCCTCGTCGCGAGCAAGCTCCCTCCCACGATGGGTGCAGCTCAAAAAATGTGACGATTCCGAAAGACCAATCCGTATCTTCTGCATGAAACTTCCCTGACAATCCAACCCGCTTGTGCCTGCCAGATCCGGGAACGGCCAATGCGCTGGTGGAGCGACAGCCATCCCTTCACTGATCGGTATCAGGCCTACAACCCGCCCACATGAAACGCCTTCACTTCCAGATATTCGTCCAGCCCGTAGCTGGAGCCTTCGCGGCCCAGGCCTGACTGTTTGATCCCGCCGAAAGGCGCGACCTCCATGGAAATGATCCCGGTATTGAGCCCGACCATGCCGAACTCCAGCGCCTCACCGAAACGCCATGAGCGGCGCAGGTCCTGGGTGAAGTAATAAGCACCCAGCCCATACGGCGTGGCGTTGGCCAGGGCCAGCGCCTCGGCTTCGTCGGTAAAGCGCATCAGCGGGGCAACCGGGCCGAAGGTTTCTTCGTTCGCCAGCAGCATTCCGGCATGGGTATCGCCCAGCACGGTCGGTTGCACGAACTGGTTATCCCCATCAGGAAGACCGCCGTACAGCAGCTTCGCGCCCTGGCTCAGGGCATCGTCGATATGTCGGGCAACCTTGTTCACTGCCGCTGTGTTGATCAGCGGACCAATGGTGACGCCCTCTTCCAGCCCGTTGCCGACCTTGAGCTTGGCGACTTCTTCCACCAGCCGTTGGGCAAAGCGGTCATAGATGCCGTTCTGCACCAGAATGCGGTTGGCGCAGACGCAAGTCTGCCCGGCATTACGGAATTTGCTGAGCATGATGCCCGCCACAGCCTGCTCCAGATCGGCATCGTCGAACACGATAAACGGCGCATTACCGCCCAGTTCCAGGCTCAGGCGCTTGATGTGCTCGGCGCTCTGGCGCATCAGCAGACGACCCACAGGCGTCGAGCCGGTAAAGGAAATCTTGCGCACTGCCGGGTTGCCGGTCAGTTCTTCGCCAATGCCGGTGGGCAAACCGGTAATGACGTTGAACACGCCTGCGGGAATCCCCACGCGCTCGGCCAACACCGCCAGCGCTAAAGCAGACAACGGCGTCAGGTCCGACGGTTTGACGATAATCGGACAACCCGCTGCCAATGCCGGGGCGCATTTGCGGGTGATCATTGCGTTGGGGAAGTTCCAGGGCGTGATCGCAGCGCAGACGCCCACGGGTTGCTTGAGGGTCATCAAGCGACGGTCGGCACTGGGCGTGGGGATGGTTTCGCCATAAGAGCGGCGCGCCTCTTCAGCGAACCATTTGACGAAACTGGCGCCATAGCGGATTTCACCACGGGACTCGTTGAGCGGCTTGCCCTGCTCAAGGGTCATGATCAGCGCCAGGTCCTCAAGGTTGTCGAGCATGGCCTGACACCAGCGCTCCAGCAACACGGCACGCTCGGCGGCAGGACGTGCCCGCCAGGCTGGCCAGGCACGCTCGGCAGCTTCGATGGCGCGCCGTGTCTCGGCACCGTTCAGGGCCGGCACCAGCGCCAGACTTTCGCCCGTCGCCGGGTCTGTCACAGTCAAGGTTGCGCCGTCATCGGCGGCAATCCACTGCCCATCGACGTAAGCGCGTTCTACCAGCAGGCTGGGGTCTTTCAACTGATTCTTGAGCATGATCGAGTCCTGTTCCGGGATGACTGCCAGTCTAAGCAGCCGCCACAGTCCAGGATGCTGAAAGCGGCGAACCAGCAGCGTCGGATGCTGAAATTCGCCGCCCCACGGCAGCCTCTACTGCCGCAACGAACCCAGCAGGCTCTGCAGGAAACGCTCGCCTGCGGTCATCTGGCTGACCTCGATAAACTCGTCGGGCTTGTGGGCCTGCTCGATGGAGCCCGGCCCGCAGACCACCACCGGCACATTGAGACGCCCGGCGAACAGACCGCCTTCGGTGCCATAGGAAACCTTGATGTGCTGCGTCCCAGGCTCGGCGAAGGCATGCAGCAGGCGCACGGCCTCGACGCTGGGGTGTGTTTCCAGCGCGGGGTACTCGTTCATGATTTCAATTTCGATGTCCGCCACGCCGGACAGTTGCCGGGCCTCGCGCACCAGCACTTCGGCGCGCTCACGCAATTGCGCCAGCAGCAGATCGGGATCATCCCCCGGCAGATTGCGGTACTCGAACTCCAGGGTGCAGAGGTTCGGCACGATATTCAGCGCCTTGCCACCGTCGATACGACCGATATGCACGGTGCTGTAAGGAATGTCGTAGCCTTCGTCCCGCGCGCCCTGCTGCTCGACCAGTGCCTGGCTCTTGCGCAGCTCGGCAATGAAATCGCTGGCCAGATGAATCGCGTTGACCGCACGAGGCGCCAGGGAGGAATGCGCTTCCTGGCCACGGCAGTAGGTGCGGTAGGAGCTTTTGCCCTTATGGCCGATGGCGAACTGCATCAGGGTCGGCTCACCGACCACGCACAGAAAGGGTCGTAACGGTGCCAGATGCAGCACGTCCAGCAAACGCCGCACGCCGACGCAGCCAATCTCTTCATCGTGGGACAACGCCAGTTGCAGCGGCCGACTGAGGGTCATGTCCGCCGCATCGAGCATGGCGTCGATGGCCAGGGCAATGAAGCCCTTCATGTCGCAGGTGCCACGGCCATAAATGCGCCCGTCGCGTAGCGTCGCTTCAAACGGCGGAACGGTCCAGGCCTGACCGGCAGCGGGCACCACGTCGGTATGACCGGACAGCAAAACACCCGGTTGTTGCCGTGGACCGGTGCTGGCAAACAGGTTGGCCTTCTTGCCGGTTTCGTCCTTGACGATCAGCGACTCGATGCCCTTGGTCGCCAGCAGGTCGCGAACGTATTCGATCAGCGCCATGTTCGACTCTGACGACACCGTATCGAAGGCAATCAGGCGCTTGAGAATTTCCAGTGCACGGGGCGTCATGAGGCTTTACTCGCTTGCTCGTTGGCCATGGCGAAACGACGGATGTCGAAAGGGCTGATGGACGTGGTGGTGCTACCGGTGCTGATCAGCTCGGCCATCACATCCCCAACGCCCGGGCCAAGCTGGAAGCCGTGCCCGCAGAAGCCGAAGGCATAAAACAGGCCGTCCACCGCGCCGCTACGCCCCATGACCGGCAACGAATCCGGCGTATAGCCTTCGATGCCGCTCCACACCCGGATGATGTTCAGGTTACCCACACCGGGCAGCAACCGGCGCATCTGCTGCACCTGATTGATGATGCTGCGCGGCTCGACATAGGCGCGCCGGTTGATCATGTCCGGTTTGCTGCGAAAGCCACCGCCAATGATGATGTTGCCCCGCGGGATCTGCCGGAAATAGATCACTTCGTGGGCAATCTTGGTATAGACGCCGATCACTGTCGGCAGCGCGTAAGGCACAGGTTCGGTCACCGCCATTTGCGGCCCGTGGGTATCCAGCGGAACCGGCTCGCCGAACTGCTCGGACAGTTTCTGGCCCCAGGCGCCTGCAGTGATCAGCAGGTTATCGGCAGTGAAGATCCGGCCATCGGTGGTGGTGACTTCAAATTCGCCACCGACCTTTTGCACGTGGGCGACCTCGGTGCGCTCCTCGATCCGCGCGCCGGCCCGAATAGCGGCACGGGCAAAGGCCGGTGCGGCCAGACGCGGGTTGGCATGCCCATCGTGAGGCGCGTAGGAGCCGCCTTTCACGTCAGGCCCCAGAAACGGGAAACGCTCATGCAGCGCCTTGCCGCTGTAGACCTGCAGATCCAGTTGCCGGGCTTCGGGCGCGGCGGCATAGGCTTCCAGTTCCGGGATTTCATCTTCGCGGTAGCAGACCCGCATGTGCCCTGAAGGAATGAACTCCAGATCGTCGTCAATCAGTTCCGGCAAGCGCTTCCACAAACCCCACGAGCGGTTAGCCAGCTCCAGTTGACCGAGAAAACGGCCCTGACGACGGACGTTGCCAAAGTTAACGCCGCTGGCGTACTGGCCGATCATGTCGCGCTCCAGCAAGGTCACCGACTGGCCACGCTGGCGCAGGAAGAAGGCCGAAGACGACCCCATGATCCCGCCACCAATGATCAGCACATCGACTTTCGGCTGCTTCATGACACCACCTCATCTGTGAGCATGGACAAGGGTTTGACCGGCGCCTGCCCGCGCTGCCGCCCGACCTGTTCGACTGGCACGCCCGCAGCGGCGGCAATCACTTCAGCGCCCGCCTGTGAGCAATAACGTCCCTGACAGCGCCCCATGCCGACCCGGCTGAAAGCCTTGGCTCGGTTGACCTCGCAGGCGCCTTTCTGACGCACGACGCCCCGCAGTTCGCCCGCGCTGATCATTTCGCAGCGGCAGACAATCGCATCATCGGGCAATGCCTGAGCCTGGGTCGCTGGCCACGGAAAGGCCTCGGCCAGACCGACACGAAAGCGATCCATGACTTCAAGGTCCTTGCGCACCTCGGCCTGAAGCGCCTGGTCCACGGGAAGGTCCAGGTCCTGCAACAGAGCCAGCGCCGCAAGGCGTCCAGCCTGCTCGGCAGCGTCGGCACCGCGAATCTTCGCGCCATCGCCTGCGGCGTAGACGCCTTTGACCGAGGTCCGGCCTTCTTCATCGACGGCCAGCAGCCATTGCCCGGAAGCCTCATCGAAGCGCAACTGGCAACCCGCCAGATCGGCCAGTTGGGTTTCAGGCCGCAAGTGGTAACCCAGCGCCAACGCATCGCACTCGACGCTCAAGGACGTGCCATTCGCCAACCGCACTTGCACACCGCTGACGCCCTCTTGAGCGTCGCCCAGTATCTGTTCCGGCTGCACGCCCATGTGTACCGGCACCTTGGCGCTATAAAGCTGGGCCAGCAGTTTCATGCCGTTGAACAGCAAACCCGGACGCGCCATCAGTTTGGGCAGTGCGCCGATGCGCTTGCTGAAAGGAGAAGTGTCGAGCACCGCCGCCACCTCGGCACCGGCCTTCACGTACTGGCTGGCGACCAGATACAGCAATGGGCCGCTGCCCATGAACACCACTCGGCTGCCAATGGATACCGACTGCGCCTTGAGGGCAATCTGCGCGCCGCCCAAGCTGTAAGTCCCCGCCAGTTGCCAGCCCTTGATCGGCATCAGGCGGTCGGTGGCACCGGTACACAAGATCAGTGCATCGAAATCCTGAACGGTATGCAGCCCCTGGCTGACGCAGCACAACTGGCCTGGCGTCAGGTTCCAGCCCAGCGTGTCGGGGCGATAGTCGATCTGTGAACGCAAGCGGTCGAAGCTTTCATGCAGCGCACGGGCCTTCGGCGCTTCGGTGCCATACAGCGCCGAATAGTCGCGCTTGAAACCTTCGGGCTGACGCCGATAGATCTGCCCGCCATCACGGCGGTTTTCATCGATCAGAATCGGCTTGAGGCCCGCCGCCAGCAGCGTCTCGGCGCAGCGGGTTCCGGCAGGCCCGGCACCGATGATGACGACCTTGGCAGCCTTGGGATCTGCAACGCCTAACCGTGAAGTGGCCATGTCGCCTCCGGTTGTGTAGTGACGATGTCCAGCCCGTCGCGGACTTCATTGGAGCAGGCGCGCAGGCGTTCGCCGCTGCGGGTCCAGACCCAGCAATCCTGGCAGGCGCCCATCAGGCAGAAACCGGCACGACGCCCCGGATCGAATTCGGACTGGCGTAATGCCGCACCCTGGGTCAGCAAGGCGACCATCAGGGTGTCGCCCTGCAAGGCTTCGACGGGCAAGCCATCGACTTTCAGGCTGACAGTGGGCCGATCACGCTCGCCCAACCTTACGAAACGCCCTTTCATGCATAGGCTCCCACGGTCACGTTATTCAGGTTCTCTTGTGCGCCCTGCAATTCAGCGCTGTCACGATGACAAAGGATTTCGCTGCCACCACCAATCTGGCGGCGAGCGGGTGCAGTCTTGTTGCACAGCCCCTCGACACGGACCGGGCAACGATTGAGGAAAGTGCAAAGCTCCGGATTATTGGTCGGGGCACTGATCGACGGCAGCTTGCCACAGGTGGAAGAACACTCTTCCAGCCAGCCTTGGCGCAGTTCCGGTACCGAACTCACCAGCAAGTCCGTGTAAGGATGGAAAGGTGCCTTGCTGAAGGACTCGCAACTGCCCTCCTCGACCTTGTGGCCGCTGTACATCACCACGATGTCATCGCACAGGGCGCGGACGGTGGAGATGTCATGGCTGATGAACAGATAGGAAACCCCAAGCTCACGCCGCAAGTCGCCCAACAGTTCAAGAATGGCTGCGCCGACCACGGTATCCAGCGCCGAGGTCACTTCATCGCAGAGAATCAGGTCCGGCTTGGCCGCAAGCGCGCGGGCCAGGTTGATTCGTTGCTTCTGCCCACCCGACAGTTCGTTGGGGCGGCGTTCGGCAAGCTCACGAGGCAAGCGCACCAGATCCATCAATTCGTCGATGCGCTGGCGCAAAGCCTGCCCCTTGAGGCCGAAGTACATCTTCAGCGGGCGGGCCAGAATCGTGCTCACGCTATGCATCGGATTAAGTGCGGTATCGGCGTTCTGGAACACCATCTGAATGCGCCGAAACTGGTCTTCCGTGCGTCCGGCCAGGGTGCCGGACAATTCGGCGCCATCGAACACCAGGCTACCGCGAGCCGGGTCCAGCAAACCGGCGACCACACGCGCCAGGGTCGACTTGCCCGAACCGGACTCACCGATCACGCCGATGGCCTGGCCACGACGCACGGTCAGGTCAATGTCCTCAAGCACGCGGATCATCGGCATGCCTTGCAGGTTCTTCTTGCCATAGCCTGCGGTCATGCCCGTGATGGTCAACAAGACACTGTCCTTGGCCACCTCACTGGCCGGGCTCAAGGTAGCGTCTGGCCGGGCGGCGGCCAACAGGCTGCGGGTATAGGCTTCTTCCGGGCCTTTGAGCAACGCCGTGGTGCTGCTTTTCTCGATGATCTGTCCGCCGTTGAGCACCACGATCTGATCCGCCATCTGCGCCACGACCGCCAGATCATGGGAGACATAGACCGCCGTCGCGCCACGCTCGCGCACCACCCGCTTGAAAGCCCGTAGCACGTCGATCTGGGTGGTGACGTCCAGCGCCGTGGTCGGCTCGTCGAGGATCACCAGCAAAGGGTCGCTGATCAGCGCCATGGCCGCCATGACCCGCTGCAACTGACCGCCCGACACCTGATGCGGATAGCGTTCACCGATCTGCTCCGGGTCAGGCAGTGCCAGATCCCGGAACAGCTCGATAGCCTTGGCTTCCAGCGCCGCCTGGGTGCCGAGGCCATGAATCAACGCGCCCTCGATCACCTGATCGATCAGTTTCCTGGCCGGGTTGAAAGCGGCGGCAGCACTTTGCGCAATGTAGGAAACACGGTTGCCACGTAAACCCTGCAACTGTTTTTCCGGGAGGCTGAGCATGTCGTGCTCGCCGACCTGCACCACGCCGCTGGCCAGACGACAACCACGTCGCGCATAACCCAGCAGCGCCAGAGCGATGGTGGTCTTGCCGGAACCGGACTCACCGATCAGCGCCAGCACTTCGCCTTTTTCCAACGCGAAACTCACGCCTTTGACGATCTCGATTTCACCCTGCTCGCCACTGGCAACGACCCGCAGGTCTTGGACACTTATCAATTCACTCATCTCATCGACCTCCTGCGCGGCGACTGCGACTCGATGAAAGCCGGTCGATAAACAGGTTGACTCCGATAGTCAGCGTGCCGATGGCCAGTGCCGGAATCACGATGGCGGGAGCGCCCTGATTGAGCCCGCCAATGTTCTCGCGCACCAGCGAACCCAGGTCGGCGTCCGGTGGCTGAACGCCCAGCCCCAGAAAGCTCATGCCGCTGAGCAACAGCACGATGAAACCGAAGCGCAGGCCCAGATCGGTCATCACCGGGTTGAGCATGTTGGGCAGGATTTCCTGGCAGGCAATGTAGATGCGACCTTCGCCACGGGTACGGGCTACCTGCACGTATTCCAGCGCCTCAATGTTTACCGCCAGACTGCGTGCAATCCGAAAAGCACCCGGCATGAAACTCAGCACCGCCGTGCAGATCAGCAGCGTGATGGACGAACCAAAGGCCGATACCATGATCAGCGCGAGCATCTTGCTGGGGATCGAGATCAAAGCATCCATCAGACGGCTGATCACTTCATCCAGCCATTTGGGCGCTACCACCGAAAGCAGGGCACAGAGCGTTCCGATACCACTGGCCAGGACCGCGGCGACCAGCGCCAGACCGATGGTGAAACGCGCGCCCACCAGCACCCGACTGAGCATGTCACGGCCCAGATAATCGGTGCCGAACAGATGCGTGGCGCTGATGGCGTCGAACACGTTGTCGGAAACCACTTCGCCTACTGAGTACGGCGCCAGCCATGGGCCAAACGCCGCGACCAGCAACCAGATGAAACACATCGCCGCGCCGATCAGGCCAAGCCACGAAGGCCCATGGGAAATTTTGCCAAGCGCCAGGTCTGGCGCGGCTGGCGTCGATTTCACAATGATATTGTTCATTGGGTTCTCAGCCTCGGATTGGAAAGGATTGCACACAGGTCGGCCAGCAACACCAACCCCAGATAAGCCGAGCAGAACAGCATGGTGCAGGCCTGCACCAACGCCATGTCCCGGTTGGTCACGGCATCGACCATCAGGCTGGCGATGCCGGGATAGTTGAAGATGGTCTCGACGATCACCACGCCGCCCAGCAGGTAAGACAGGCTCAACGCAACGGCGTTGGCAATCGGCCCGATGGCATTGGGCAAGGCATGTTGCAGCACGATGCGCGTCGGGCTCACGCCCTTGAGCCGGGCCATTTCCACATACGGGCTGTCGAGCTGGTCGATAACGGCAGCGCGGGTCATGCGTGCCATCTGGGCGACAATGACGCAGCACAGGGTCATCACAGGCAAGGCATACGTGCGGATGAATTGCAGCGGCGAGCTGACATCGCTGGCATAGGACAACGCAGACAGCCAGCCGAGGTTCACGGCAAAGATCAACACCGCAAGAGTCGCCACCAGAAACTCGGGCACGGCCACCAGAGCCAGGGTGATGAAACTCAGCGCGCTGTCCAGGCGACCGCCACGGCCCATTGCCGAGCCGATGCCCAGCGTCAGAGCAACCGGCACCGATACCAGCGCCGTGGTGGCCGCCAGCATCAGGGTGTTGGGGAAGCGTCCGGCAATCAGCTCGGTCACTGGCATGGCGTTGGACACCGATTCGCCCATATTCCCGCCCAGCAGGTTCATCAACCATTGCAGGTAACGCACCACACCCGGCTGATCCAGACCCAGCTTGATGCGCAGGGCCGCAACCTGTTCAGGGGTCGCGAACTGCCCGAGAGCGGCTTGCGCCGCATCGCCGGGCAACACTGCCGTAATGGCGAATACCACCACGGAAACAATCAACAAGGTCACGATCGCAGCGCCCAGGCGCTGGACGATCAGCCAGAATGTGTTGCTATTCATCTGCCTGCTCCCGCATCAGTCCACAACCGTTGTTACACGTCCAGCCACACCTGCTCGCTGAACATGTAACCCATGAAGCCACCCAGCGGATTGCTGGAGTAACCCTGGATGCGCTTGTCCACACCATCGATATTGCTGATGAACACGGGGATGCCGATACCGCAGTGCTGGCTGACCAGCGCTTGCATGTCGCCATACATCTTCGCTCGCTTCTCGTCGTCGGTTTCGCCACGGGCCAGCATCAGCAACTGGTCGAACTGATCGTTCTTCCAGGCGGACTCGTTCCACGGCGCGGACGACTGGAAGAACTGCGAGAAGATCACATCGGCATTGGGACGCGGGTTGATGTTGCCGAAGCTCAGCGGGTGCTTCATCCAGTGGTTGGACCAGTAGCCATCGCTGGGCAGGCGGTTGACGTTGAGGGTCAGCCCGGCCTGCTTGGCCGACTGTTGCAGCAGCACGGCAATGTCCACCGAACCCGTCGCGGCGGGCGATGCGGCAACCGGCATGGTGATTTTTTCCATTCCGGCTTTCTTGAGCAGGAATTTGGCTTTCTCGGGGTCGTACACGCGCTGCGGCAGGTCGGCATTGAAGTAGCGCGAACCGGGCGCAATCGGGTGGTCGTTACCCACGCGGGCATAACCACGGAACACCGCCGACTTGACCTGTTCGCGATCGAGCAGGTACTTCATGGCCTCGGTGAATTCGGGGCTCTTGCCCGGCATCTGGTCCTGACGAATGATCAGGTCGGTGTAGTTGCCCGACGGCGCATCCACGACACGGTGACCGGCACTGGCGGCAATGCGGGTGGTGGAGCGCGGGTTGACCTCGTTGATCATATGCACATCGCCGGACAGCAGCGCGTTGACCCGCGATGGCTCGTCGCCGATGGCAATGAACTCGATCTCGTCCAGGTATGGCAGGCCCGGTTTCCAGTAGTTCGGGTTGCGGGCGCTGACGGAACGCACGCCTGGCGTGAATTCCTTGACCGTGAACGGGCCGGTACCGATGCCCTTGCTGAAGTCGGTGGTGCCTTCAGGCACGATCAGCAGGTGCGAAACCGCCAGGATCGACGGCAACTCGGCGTTTGGCGAACTCAGGGTAATCTGTACTTCCAGCGGGCCGGTCGCCTTGATCTCGGCGAACTGCGCCATCAGCGGCATGACTTTCGAGCCGGTGGCAGGGTCCTTGTGGCGCGACAGGGAGAACACCACATCGGCGGCGCTCAGCGACTTGCCGTTGTGGAAGGTGACGTCCTTGCGCAGGGTGATGGTCCACACCGTTGCGTTGCTGTTTTCGATCTTCTCGGCCAGCTCCGGATGCGGCACCAGATGGCTGTCGAAGCGGGTCAGACCGTTGTAGAACATGAAGTGGCGAACATAGTCAGTGGACAGCGCACCCTTGGCCGGGTCGAGGGTATCGGCCGTGGAGCTGGACATGCCTGCCACACGAATGCGTCCGCCCGGCTTGCCTTTCACGGGTGCCGCGTCGTCATCGGCAAACACTTTCCCCGCCGCACCGAACAGGCTGGTGGAGCCTGCCGCCACGACACCCGCGACGCCCAGCATGCGCAATGCATCACGGCGCGACAGACCGCGATTGAGTCCCTCGAAAACCCGCAGGCTGTCTTGGCCTGAAATCAATGGGGAATCGGTTTTCTTGTCAGCCATATCAGTTCTACCTGTCGAAAAGGGGAATGTCCGAGTTGCTCACGGTTGGCCGGAGCGTCCTTTAAGCACACACGACGACGGTGAAACAAAAACTCAGTAGCGACTGTCCTGATAGCGGTAATACGCGCCCACCAGTGGCAAAAACCACGGCTTGCCAAAGTGTCCGGGAATCGCCGGCCAGCTCAGGTCACGCCAGGGGTTTGCCTGCGCCTTGCCTTCCATGACCTCTGCCATGACCTGGCCCATATGCACCGACATCTGCACGCCATGGCCGCTATAGCCCATCGAATAGAAAACCCCGCCATGCTCGCCGGCACGCGGCAGACGGTCGGACGTCATGTCCACCAGCCCGCCCCAGCAATAATCGACCTTCACGTGTGCCAGTTGCGGGAACATCTGCACCATGGCCGCCTGAAGCACCTTGCCGCTCTTGGCATCGGAACTGCTGTTGGACATGGCAAAGCGCGCACGACCTCCGAACAGCAAACGGTTATCCGGCGTGAGGCGGAAATAGTTGCCGATCAAACGGCTGGTGACATAGGCACGCTGGTTCGGAAACAGACGGTCGATCAATTCCTGAGGCAGCACTTCGGTGGCAATCACGAAACTGCCGACCGGAACGATGCGACGCCGATACCAACCCAATCCACCGTGTTGGCAAGCGCCGGTTGCCAGCAGCACTTGCCCGGCCTGAATCGAACCTCTGGAGGTATTGACCACAAAGCCGTTCTTGCTGGCTTTCCAGTCCTTGACCACTGCGTTCTGATAAACCCGCGCACCGTGCCGCACCGCGGCATCGGCCAGGCCCAGACCAAAACGCCCGACATGGATCTGTACACCATTGCGTTGCAGCAGGCCGCCATGAAACTCGGCCGAGTCGATCTCGGAGCGCACATCCTGTGCAGAGAGCAACTCGACATCGGCATCCACTTCACGACGGATCAGGTCGCAGGTTCGCGCCAGCCCTTCGTAATGACCGGGTTTGGCAGCCAGCTTGAGCTTGCCGTTACGCTTGATGTCACAGGCGATGTTCTCTTGCTCGATCACGTCGACAACGCTTTGCACCGCGCTTTCATACGCCTTGTAATACTCACGGGCCTGATCGGCGCCCAGGCTCTGGCTCAACGCCGCATAGTCCTGGGCAACGCCGGTATTGCACTGCCCGCCATTGCGCCCGGAGGCTTCGCCGATGACTCGACCCGCCTCCAGAACCACCACACTGGCACCTTTCAAGGCCAAGGCACGAGCTGCCGCGAGTCCGGTGAAACCGCCCCCGACAATCACCACATCTGCCTGCCCTTCTACCGCGCCATCCTGGGCACCGGTAAAGGCTGGGGCAGTATCGAGCCAGTAGGACTCACTGTGCATCTCGTTCTCCTTGTCGCTTGCTGGGTTTGAAGCACCCTGGAAATACCGTGTTTACAGGCCGACCAACCCGGCCAGACCGCCGATGTCAGGGATCTGGTGATACTCATAGAAACTGTTGGCTGGCTGTTCGTGGCCTCGGGCCACGAATGCCTTGTTCCTGATCTTCATGTCGTGGGCTGAAAACAGGTCGTAACGGAAGCTGGAGGACACATGCAAGATGTCTTCCGGGCCACAGCCGAGGTTGTCGAGCATGTACTCGAACGCCGCCAGACGCGGCTTGTAGACCTGAGCCTGTTCGGCAGTGAAAACCTTGTGGAAAGGAGCGCCGAGCTTGTCGACGTTGGACATGATCTGGCTGTCGCTGGCGTTGGAGAAAATCACCAGCGGGATCTTGTCGGCAATCTTCGCAAGACCGGCCGGCACATCAGCGTGCGGACCCCAGGTTGGAACGGCGTCGTAGTAAATCTGGCCTTCGCCACGGTACTCGACGTTCCAGCGTTTGCAGGTACGTGCCAGGGCGACCTTCAGGATTTCGTCATATGGCATCCACTCACCCATGACCTGATCCAGACGATAGGCCGAAAAGTCCTTCACGAACTGGTCCATCTGCTCGACAGGAACACGGTCGGCAAACAGCTCACGGGTCATGGTGCCCATATGGAAATTGGTCAACGTGCCGTAGCAGTCGAACGTAATGAATTTTGGTCGAAGAAAGCTCATTTTGTGCGGTCCTGAAGTTCGTTGAGGTCATGGCAAGACGCGCAATCAACCGGGTCGAAAAGATCGTTGATGCACGCTGAAGCACATCTTCATTACAACACCGAGAAATCAGCATATGGCGTTAAAAGTGCTGGCTGCTTGATAGAAAGCACCGTTTTGAGGTGCGCGCTCAGCAGACTTTGCGGGGCGCTCCAGCCTTGGGCAAACCCCGGTTTCAGGCGCTTTTATGACCCTTTTCGGGGCGCTATCGCTCAAACACGGGGGTTTGCGCCGCAGAAACTGCGTTTGGGCGGCCTAGGGTTCTTCGCGAATGAATTCGCTCCCACAAGGGCAAGCAAAAAACAAAAACGGGCGCTTCCCCTACAGAAAGCGCCCGCCCGATAAAACCTTGAAACGATCAGCCAGCGATATCGATCAACACACTCTTGAATCGCAGGTTGGCTTCAAACGCTTCCTTGCCCAAGTCCTTGCCGATCCCGGAGCGCTTGTAGCCTCCGGTCGGCAGAATGTAATCATTGCTGCGCCCATAACGATTCACCCAGACAGTCCCGGCCTCCAGGCGACGAATCAGGCGCAGGGCACGGTTCAGGTCCGCCGTATGCAGCCCGGCCGCCAGGCCATAAGTGTCGTGTTCAGCCAGGCTCAAGGCCTGCTCTTCGTCATCGAAAGCCTGAATGGTCAGCACCGGGCCGAAAACCTCTTCACAGACCGCAGGGTTCCGATTGTCCAGCCCGGTCAGCAAAGTGGGCTGGTAATAGGCGCCGCCCATGCCCTCGAACAAGGCGCCACCGGTCAACACCTCGGCACCGGCGTCACGCGAGCGCTGCACGATGTTGTCGATACGCGAGGCCTGCAAGCGGGAAATGATCGGCGACAGGGTGCTTTCCGGTGACCATGTCGGGCCGGGGCGCAGTGCCTTGAAGTACGCCTGAAGATGCTCGACGAAAGGCGCCATGATCGAGCGTTCGATAATCAGTCGGGAGCCCGACACACAGACCTGCCCGGCGTTACCGGTAATGGCCAGCGCCACGGTGCGGGCAGTCTTGGCGATATCCGGAATATCCGCGAACACCAGTTGCGGGCTTTTACCGCCCAGTTCCAGTGTCACCGGCTTGGGGCCGACCAGCGCGCAGGTGGACATGATGCTCGACCCGGTCGCGGTCGAGCCGGTAAAGGTCACTTTCGAGACTTGCGGATGCCGACACAACGCAGCGCCGGTGGTGCGGCCATCGCCCTGCACCACGTTGAAGATCCCGGCGGGAATCCCGGCCTGCACGGCAAGCTCGGCATAACGCAGGGCAGAAAAAGGTGTCAGTTCGGAAGGTTTGAGCACCACGGCATTACCTGCCGCCAATGCCGGCGCAACTTTCCATGACGCCATGCTCAGCGGGAAATTCCACGGCGCGATGGCGGCGATTACGCCGTAGGGTTCAGCAATCTGCATGCCCAGCCGATCCGTCTGGGTCGCCGCGACTTCCCCACCGTGCTTGTCCGCCAGTTCAGCGAAGAAACGAATACCTTCGGCCACATAAGGAATGTCCCAGGCCAGCACATCTTTATGCGGGCGCGTAGAGCCCACCGCTTCCAATGGCCCCAGAACCGCGCCGTCGGCTTCGATCAGGTCGGCCCAGCGACGCATGACACGGGCACGTTCGCGTGGCGGACGACTGGCCCAGTCGCTGCGCTTGAACGCCTGCCAGGCATTGCTGACCGCTTCATCCACCAGCGCGGCATCGGCAATCGGCAACTCGGCATAAACCTGGCCATCGGAGGGACGAGACACCTCCATACCCGATTGCGCATCGCGGTATTGCCCGGCAATGAAATGAGCGCTGCGCACAGCAATGACACGAGGATCGAAGCTATCCATGAAGGACTCCAGCCAATGAAAAGCGAGGTGTCCATGCTAGAAAAAAACCGCAAGCATTTGCTGCCGACCTTTCACCCCGTTTAAGAAGTAACTGCGGTCTGGAGCGCTTGCGATTATTGAATCTGCCGAATGCTTGTACCCCTCTTGCCACTCCTCTTCACAGGTGGGATACAGCAACCCTGCCGCAGACTTTTATCGCTTGTGCATCCCTTTTCACGGAGATACCTCATGCTCGCTCAACAACGCATCGACTATGAATATCGCCCCATGACCGCAGACGATGTCGGCCATGCACATAACCTGTCCATTGACCTGAAATGGCCGCATCGCCTGGAAGACTGGGCCATGCTGCAACGTGTCGCCCAAGGCTTTGTAGCGATCCATAACGGTCGGCTGATCGGCAGCGCTTTCGCCTGTCATCAGGGCGATTACTCCACCATCGGGCTGGTGATTGTCAGCGACGACTATCAAGGCAAAGGCGTCGGCCGCAAGCTGATGGAAATGGCGGTGGGCAGCGTCGCACCTCGTACCGCCGTTCTCAATGCCACGCTGGCTGGCGCCCCCTTGTACGCCAAGATGGGCTTCGTCGCTTTTGGCGAGGTCGAGCAACGTCAGGGGCAGGCGCAAGTGCCGTCCTCAACGGCACTGAAAGCAGGCGAACACTGTCGCCCGTTGAGCGACGCCGACAAGCCTCGTGTGCTGGAGCTGGCCAATGCCGGCAGCGGGCTGGATCGTACGGTCACGCTGGGCGACGTACTGAACAATGTCGAACATGCCGTGGGCATCGAGCGCGAAGGCCAGCTCAAGGCCTTCGCCATCATGCGACCTTTTGGTCGTGGCCTGTGCATCGGCCCGCTGATTGCCGAAGACGTCGAGCAAGCCAGGCACCTGATCGAACAACTGTTGGCCAAGGTGCCTTACGCCTTTGTGCGCATCGATATTCCGGTGGACAGCGGCCTGCCGCAATGGCTGGAAGAAGCCGGCCTCAAGCGCGTGGACAGCGTGACCTGCATGAGCATGGGCGCCGTGCCGCAGCCGTCCCGAGGCGTTCGTCAATTTGCCCTTATCACTCAGGCCATCGGCTAGATTCCCGGAGATTCAGCGCACATGTCACACCCAACCGCCTTGTTGCTGGCCCATGCCGATAACAGCCCTGTAGACACCGAATTCACCAGCGGCCCATTGAGTTCAAGCGATCCGTTTGCCAGGCAGCGTCGCATCGCCTTCATTGATGACCAGGGCCTTGCTGCCGGTCTGGTAAACCTCAGCGAATCGTTAAGCGTGGAGGATTACCCCTACACCGAAATGCTGGTGGTCCATCGTGGCGTAATAACCCTGCGCTCGGGTGACGACAGCATCACCGCAGGCCCAGGCGAAAGCGCCGTGATCGGGCGCGGCACCAGTCTGCAAATCGAAGCACAACCGAACAGCCAGTGGGCATTCTGCGCCGCGACCCAGGCTACAGGCCCGGATAAACCGGGCGTCACGCTGATCGAGCAGTACGCTTCGCTCACCCCGTCGTCGCCACCGGAAGCCGGCATCCTGATCGGCACGGCACCACAATGTCGCAGCAACAACATCTTCGAGGACACCGCCAGCACTTTGCGCATCGGCGTCTGGGACTCAACCCCTTACGAACGCTTCGCCCGCCCGCACAAGATCCACGAACTGATGCACCTGATCGAAGGCAGCGTGGAGCTGCAACTGGAAGACGGCACGACCCTGAACGTAAAGCCGGGCGATACCGTATTTGTCGCCCAGGGCGCACCGTGCAAATGGACAAGTACGGTGTATGTACGCAAGTTTTATGCAGTGACCTGAAATTGAAAAACAGGCGTCCTTCACGTTATCGAAGGACGCTGCAACAGGCATGCAACAAAAAATTCTTATTATTTTATTTCTTCAGAAAAAGCACTTTACTGGCTACCACTTTTGTATCGACCATGATACAAACCTGACATGGATAGAGTGATGCTGAATATTGATATCAGCATCTGCACAGGGAAAAAGTGCATGTTTCGTTGCCCGCCAAGCTTCTCCCCGTACTTTTCTCGCCTCTGAATCCATACATGTAACAGCATAAAACTCTGGCATGACGGCGGGCCATCGCCTTGTTTATTCATATGAAGAACACAACAAGAAGTTGACACTTTCACTCAAGGAGCTTCACCGTCATGAAACTTTCAAAACTGCTACTGCCCTCCCTTGCATTCGCCACAATGGCTGTCGCTGCAACGGCACAGGCGGGTCCACCGGTTACTGTGACATTCAAGAATCTGGGAACTGCACCTGCCGAACACAAAGTCGTTACCACCAATGAAAGATCGACACTGTTGTACGTAAAAGAGCCGATCGATGCCATTGTCGCTCCCGGCGGTTCTGATACTTATGTTGTTCAAACCATCTTGCCCGATTCAGGCTATGCCAGCGTTCGCTACGCCATCGGAACAAAGGTCTGTGTATTCTCAACGACCTTCACCAACACCATCGCAACGGGTGGCGTGAAAGTCCCGAGATGGACCCGCACAGCGACTCCTAGCGGCGGTGCCGTCTGCACAGCCACCTCAAGTGTCACCAACCTGTCCACCTACGCCTGGTCTGCTGAATTCACCATGAAATAAGGCTGTACACGTGTGCATCAGTGCCTGATGCACACGTTCCTGCGATAAAAACTAAAGCTTGCTCCTCCCATGCCGACACAATGGCGATAGATCCATGGACAGGGCCCCGCTGCGAGGAAGCACATATGATCGATACCAACTCCATCTCGGCTTTTCTTGCCAGCAACACGATCAAGACCGTCGCAAAAACGGCTTCCGTGGCCCCTGTCACTGTCGACCCGAAAGAGCTGTCTTCAACAACGGAAAACGCGGATACAGCGACCCTTTCAACACTGGCCAAACAGTTGAATGACAGTGCCGCTCGCGCAGAATCTCGCGACTCGACACTGGGCAGCAAAGAGTTGGGAAAGCTGGCCACCAGCATCATTTATAAACTTGCAGGCCCCGAATACTACGAGAATCGAAAGATTCACGATGCCGAAGTTCCGGACACGGATGATCCCGAACTGCTGGAAAGAGCCAGACAAGCGACACAATTCAAAAATGGCACGGGCGCAAATCCTTTTGCCAGTTTGTCCCAGGATCAGTTGAGATTAGTCATCTACGATGAAAGTGGTGATTACACCATCAACGAACGAAGTGCCGCTTTTTCCGAAAACAACGACCGTGAGCAAGTATGGAAAAGGGCCATTGCAAAAAAATACGTAGATGAATACAACGAAACCGGCAAGAGCACCAACACACTGGTCGAAATGCTCGCGCATTACAACGATCTTCCGCCGATAGAAAAAGCACAATACCCCAATGGCTACGTGGCCAATCTGACATCGGGCGATAGTTCAGCTCTGGAAATCTTCAACAGCGTGAAGAACAGCGCAGCCAACCCGACAGACAGTAAAGAAGCATAACTAAGCCATCCCCTGCACGAGCAACCGCCTTCATGCGGTTAACATTTGTATCGTCACTGGCAAACAGCATCCATCCCGTTTACGCTCTGACCTCAGCGCACAGGACGCGCAGCTCAGTGAATGGATGCCATGCAAGACAAACGCAGCTCATACGAGCACTTCAGTGCCGATGAGGAAGACGCGGCGCATTATGTGCGACGCCACCCATCGACCAGTTCGACCTTCTACCGCAACCTGTTGGCCTTGCTGGTTTTCATAGGCCTGAGCGGCTATGGCGTGCTGCATTACAGCGGAGCCTTGCAGGCATTTGCCGGCAAGTCTGTATCGGCCCAATCCCATATACGCCAGCTCACACAACCCGCTGCCCTGCCCGCCCCGACCACTCAAACCACCCAACGCCCCCAGCCGCTGGCCGATTGCATAGGCCCGGATAATGTCATCGACGAAGCCGTTGCAACCTGCCGCTTCGGCCAGTTCCCCCAAGTGACCCAAAACCATGAGGCCCAAGGCATGGTGTCCGACAGGTACATGGCGCAATACAAGGCCGACCAGCAAAAGCCACAAGCCGGACGCGCCAGCATGGAAAGCGTTGAATGGGCGACCGTTACCCAATGGGATAAAAAACGCACGTACCGAGCGGTGTGGAGTATCACCGACAACCGTATCGAAGGCAGCAGCGTATGCACCAACTGGTCCAAGGGCTCGATTGAATACCGCGAATGCCGAAAAGGCGCGAAGGTGTATTTCAGGGAGCAATGCAAAAGCTGGGGCCGGCAATGGGACAGAACCCAGGCCGACTCAAGCAAAGCCGCGCAGCAACGCTATTGCAGCGCGGGTGAAGGGTTCAATCCGTTGGGATGAACCCTGTTATTGCGGCGTGTCAGGCTTTCAGCTTGCGTGAAAGGAAATCGCGAATGTACCCGGCAACCTCCGGTGCGTGAGTTTCCAGAGTGAAGTGGCCTGCGTCCAGAAGATGCACTTCGGCAGTCGGGATATCCTTACGATACGCCTCGGCTCCTGGCGGTATAAAGGCCGGGTCATGCTTGCCCCAGACAGCCAGCAATGGCGGCTGGTGTTTGCGCAGATACTGCTGGAACGCGGGATAAGCTGCCACGTTGCTGCGATAGTCGAGTATCAGATCAAGCTGGATCTCTTCTGCGCCTGGCCGTGCCATATAAAGGATGTCCAGGTTATACCCGTCTGGTGACAGCTTTTTCAGATCGGAGCCCGTGCCATATTGCCAGTCACGAATCGTTTCCGGCGATAACGAAGCCCGGCAGGCCTCGCGATTGGCCGCCGTAGGCTCGCGCCAATAGGTTTGCCAAGGCCCCCATTGATCGCTGAAACCTTCCATGTAGGCATTGCCGTTCTGGCTGATGATGGCCGTGACTTTTTCCGGGTTGGCGGCAGCAAGGCGCAGGCCTGTGGGCGCGCCGTAGTCGAAAATGTAGAGGCTGTATTTCTTCAGTTCCAAGGCCTCGGTAAAGCCTTCGATCACCTTGTAGAGGTTTTCAAAGGTGTAATCGAACTGACCGCGCGGCGGCGCTTGAGTGTTACCGAAACCTGGCAGGTCTGGCGCGATCAGCCGGTACTCATTCGCCAGCAACGGCATCAGGTTACGGAACATATGGCTGGAGGTCGGGAAGCCGTGCAACAGCAACAACACCGGCGCATCCTTGGGGCCGGCTTCGCGATAGAACACTTCGACCTCGCCAACCTTTTGCGTGTTGAACGTAATGCGGAAAGCATCATCAACTGGCAAAGCGCTTTCTCTGGCTGCAGAGCTTTTACCGGAGAGCCCGGCAGCACCTACCGCCGAAACGGCAAGCGCCGACGCAGCGCCCACTGCAGATGCCATGAGGATTTTGCGCCGGCTGACATCCAGCGTGTCGCTGCCTGCCTGGGAGTTGGAGTGGTTCATGGTTAAACCTCAAACAGAATGAAATTGAGGTTCATACTAAGCATTGCGCCATTCGCCTAGAATCACCACATACCTCAATTCACTGTTGCAGTTACTGCAATGCTGACAGGAAGCCTATGGACCGAATTCAGGAAATGACCCTTTTCTCAGCGGTGGCGGAGCAATCCAGCTTCGCCAGCGTGGCTCGCCATTTCGGTCTTTCTACCGCCACGGTGACACGTGCAATCGCCCAACTGGAAAGCCGGCTTGGGGTTCTGCTGGTCGTGCGCACAACCCGCAGCCTGCGCCTCACGGAAGCAGGACAACGTTTTGCCACGGACTGCCGTCGGCTGCTTGCAGACCTTGATGAAGCGCAAAGCGCAGCGGCAGGCGTCCACACGACTCCCAGCGGTCTGCTGACGGTCACGGCACCGCAGATGTTTGGCGCGTTGCACGTCACGCCGGTGCTGACTCGCTTCCTTGACCAACACCCCACCGTAGACATCCGCGCCATCCTGGTAGATCGAGTCGTACACATGCTGGATGAAGGCGTCGACGTAGCCATACGAATCGGTGCCCTGCCCGATTCGTCACTGACCGCTATCCCCGTAGGCAGCGTGCGGCGCATGGTCTGTGCATCCACAGCCTATCTGTCGGCACATGGCACACCGCAACACCCAGACGATCTGCGGCGACATTCGACCATTTCAACATCCGCTTCCGAACGCCCACCCAAATGGGCTTTCCGGGTCGATGGGCGCGACCACTCAGTAGACGTCGGTTCAAGGCTGCACCTGACGTCCTTCAACGCAGCCATCAGCGCAATGATGCAGAACTGGGGGCTGACTCAGGTGCCGTCGTACCAGATACGCGAGCGTCTGCAGGATGGGAGCATCAAATGCGTGCTGGAAGCGTTTGAAATCGCCCCGGAACCCGTACACGTGGTCTACCTGGAAGGCCGTCGCGGCTCATCCAAAGTACGCGCCTTCGTAGACTTCTGTGTCGAGGCTCTGAGGCAGGATCTGGGGTTTGAGCGCTGAAGGGGTTCGCGACTGAAGTCGCTCCTACGAATTTTCGGCGGTTCGGTAGGAGCGAATTCATTCGCGAACGCATCAGGCCCCAACCTCAATCTTTTCCAGAGATCGCTCGACCAGCGCATTGGCCATCTCCACCAGATAGATCACCGAAAACGCCAGATCACGCTTCTGGCCGCTGAGCTGGTCACCGGTTTCATAGGCGGCGGCTGAGGCACTGCGCAAGAGGTCGGAAATACGCAGGAGGGTTTCTTCGAGTTTGATGGGTGGATCGGGGGTTATTTTTAGCATGGTCTTTCTCCCTACGCTGAACGGGAGCCAGCTTTTGCCGTTCTCACACGACAAAGGGTGGCAGCTGTGTACAGGGTGAGAAACCGGTGTAGGGTAACCCGGCCAGACCGAAGTCTGCCCGTACACAGCCGCCATAGAGCACGCCGAAAGACGACGAACAATTGACTGCTCATTACCCAAACAAAACAGGTTCTCACACCCGGTCGCTGATTTTGCAGCGACGGAGCGCAGACTAGTTCCCGTATCTGGCAGGCACAAGCGGGTTGGATTGTCAGGGAAGTTTCACGCAGAAGATACGGATTGGTCTTTCGGAATCGTCACATTTTTTGAGATTTTCGCGACTGAAGTCGCTCCTACAGCGTTCGGTGTAGGAGCGACTTCAGTCGCGAAAAGCCGCACCGCACAATAAAAAACCGCCCCGAAGGGCGGTTTTTTGTGCAGCTAACCCGAATTACAGCTTCGGACCAGCAGCCTTGATAGCGTCGCTCACGTCGAACTTCTTGAAGTTCTCGATGAACAGACCAGCCAGGCCTTTGGCTGCTTCGTCGTAAGCCGCTTTGTCAGCCCAGGTGTTGCGTGGGTTCAGCAGGCCGGTTTCAACGCCCGGTACCGACTTCGGTACGTCGAGGTTGATGGTGTCCAGGTGCTCGGTTTCTGCACCGATCAGCGCGCCGCTCTGGATGGCTGCAATCACGCCACGAGTGGTCGGGATGTTGAAGCGTTTGCCAACGCCGTAGCCACCGCCGGTCCAGCCGGTGTTGACCAGGTAGACCTTGGAGCCGAAGCCGCGGATGCGCTTGATCAGCAGCTCTGCGTATTCGCCAGCCGGACGCGGGAAGAACGGTGCGCCGAAGCAGGTGGAGAAGGTGGACTTGATGCCAGCGCCCGAACCCATTTCGGTGGAGCCAACCAGTGCGGTGTAACCCGACAGGAAGTGGTAAGCCGCTTGCTCTTCGCTGAGGATCGACACAGGCGGCAGTACGCCAGTCAGGTCGCAGGTCAGGAAGATCACAGCGTTTGGCTCGCCGCCCAGGTTCAGCGGTGCGCGTTTTTCGATCAGTTCACGCGGGTAGGCTGCGCGGCTGTTCTGGGTCAGGCTGTCGTCGGCGTAGTCGGCTTTCTTGGTGGCCGGGTCCAGAACGACGTTTTCCAGTACGGCGCCGTGCTGGATGGCTTTCCAGATGACAGGCTCGTTCTTCTCGGACAGGTCGATGCACTTGGCATAGCAACCGCCTTCGATGTTGAACACAACGCCCACGCCCCAGCCGTGTTCGTCGTCGCCGATCAGGTAGCGGCTTTCGTCAGCGGACAGGGTGGTCTTGCCAGTGCCGGACAGGCCGAAGAACAGGGTCACGTCGCCCTCTTCGCCCATGTTGGCCGCGCAGTGCATCGGCAGAACGTCAACTGCTGGCAGCAGGAAGTTCTGTACCGAGAACAGGGCTTTCTTCATTTCGCCGGCGTAGCGCATGCCAGCGATCAGCACTTTCTTGGCTGCGAAGTTGATGATGACGGTGCCATCGGAGTTGGTGCCGTCGCGCTCTGGCTCGCAGACGAACCATGGAGCGTTCTGGATCTGCCACTCGTCCTTCTCGGCCGGGTTGTACTGCTCAGGGTTAATGAACAGGCAACGGCCAAACAGGTTGTGCCACGCAGTCTCGGTGGTCATCTTGACTGGCAGGTAGTGCGCAGGATCGGAACCTACATGAACGTGGGAAACGAAACGCTCGCGCTCGCTCAGGTAGACCGCAACGCGGTCCCACAGGGCATCGAACTTGTCGGCCGGGAACTTGCGGTTGATCGTGCCCCAGGCAATTGCGTCCTGAGTGCTCGGCTCTTCAACGATGAAACGATCGGCTGGCGAACGACCAGTGCGATGGCCTGTTTGCACAACCAGTGCGCCGGTGTCGGAAAGCTCGCCTTCACCACGGGCAAGGGCTTCCTTGACCAGTTCGTCGATGCTCAGATCGGTGTACACAGCGTTGTTTGCTTGCGTCATCAGGGTCCCCGTCGGCCAGTGGCCGAGTGCTTCAAACGGTTTTGTAGTAAAAAAACAACCACTACTACAGCGGAAAAGTGGGCGGGATTATGCCAGAAAAGCCCAAAAATGGTAGGACCCTCCTGTCAGAACAGCATTACAACCGCCCACACGATGTTCTGAGACAGTTTCGCCAGCGATTAGTGGCGCGTGTCAGATGGTGAATCGACACCACCGCCAGCAAACAGCTGGGCGACGTCAGCGGCATCGAACAAATAGCGCTCATTGCAGAACTGGCAGTCGATCTCGATCGCGCCCGCATGCTCCTGCACCAGTTGCTGCGCGTCCTCCAGACCCAGGCTGACCAGCGCATTGGCGGAACGCTCGCGCGAGCAACTGCAACGGAAGCAGATAGGCTGGATATCGAACAGGCGAACCGGGTCTTCGTGATACAGGCGATGCAGGATGGTCTGGTTGTCCAGGCCCAGCAGTTCTTCGGCCGAGAGGGTGTTGGCCAGGGTGACGACATGCTCCCAACTGGCATCGCGCTCTTCGGGGTCGGTGATCTGCGCCACGGGAAGCTGTTGCAACAATAGACCACGGGCGCGATGCCCGTCAGCCTTGAGCCAGAAGCGTGTGCCAAGCTGCTCGGACATCACGAAATAGCTGGAGAGGCTTTCCGACAGGTCTACGCCATCCAGAGCCACGATACCCTGATAACGCTTGCCCTTTTTCGGGTCCACGGTCAGCGTCAACGAGCCATCGGGCATCAGGTCCTGCAGACCGGCACCCGCTGCGATCAGGGACTCGTCATAGCGGGCAATGCCGCGCAATTCGCGCTCGCTGGAACACTCGACCATCAGCAGTGGTACAGCGCCACTGGAGCGCGCCTGCAGAATCAGCAGACCCTCGAATTTCAGCGTGCCGACCAGCAAGGCCGCAGCAGCCATCAGTTCGCCGAGCAGTTGCGCGACCGGCTCCGGGTAAGGGTGCTTGGCAAGCACTTCGGCGTAACTGCGTTCCAGCGCGACCAGTTCTCCACGAACGTCGCTTTCGTCGAAGATGAAGCGCTGGGTGAAGTCGATGTCCGGTAAATCATGCATAAGAAGAAGGTATCTGAAGGAATGACAATTGATGGCAGTGTCGAGCATCCACGGATGCACCCTGCCATACCGTTGCAGGGCATTTTATGGGCTATGCGGCACTCTTCCAAGCCGAATGGCGATTCGTGCTGATTACTGGCGCACAGTTTCAGTCGCCGTGATTGCTGCCGTGAAACTCGAAAAGCTGTCGCCGCTGCTTCTTGGTCGGTCGCCCATCGGTGGTGACGCTCAGGTTCCCTGCCTTGCGCTGAGCCGTTGCATGCTCGCGCTTTGCAATGCTGTCCGGCGTTTCGCGGTACAGGGTTTGCGCCTCGGGCGCACCGCGCCGCACGATGGATAACGCCTCGACCACGACCGTGCGCTCATCGAAGCCCGTGCGGACCAGAATCTCGTCACCGACATGGGGTTCCTTGCCCGGCTTGCAGCGCTCGCCACGGCAATGAACCTTGCCGCTTTCTATTGCAGCCTTGGCCAGTGCCCGGGTCTTGAAAAAGCGTGCAGCCCACAGCCATTTGTCCAGGCGAACCTTGTCGTCGTCTTCTTCAGTCTTTTTCGCCATGTGAATTCCTCATTCATGAAACAGTCTGAACCTGCGGGCGCGGTACGGAAAGTGACTGGATACAGTCGCCGACCTTCGTACATTCCCTGCGCCCTATCGAACATGAAGCAATCAATCCTTGCCTGTCAAAGCCGGTCAGTGCGAATTTTCTCCCGATATAAACATGGAAGTGCGACATGACAGAATTCCCGACCTCATTGACCGCGCCCCGAAAGGGCTGTGAAGGTTGCACGGGCAGCCCCGCACTGGACTTCGCGTTCGAGTTCGCCTATCAGCCGATCGTTGATCTGCGCGACCAGTCGGTGTTTGCCCATGAAGCGCTGGTACGAGGCCCCAATGGCGAGAGCGCCTACTCGATCCTGAGCCAGGTCACGGACAGCAACCGCTATCGCTTCGATCAGGGCTGTCGCACCAAGGCCATCGCAGGTGCAGCCCGATTGGGAATGACCGAACGTTTATCGATCAACTTTCTGCCCAATGCCGTGTATCGTCCCGAGCTTTGCATCCGCAGTACGCTGGAAGCAGCACGGCAGCACAACTTCCCGCTGGACCGGCTGATTTTCGAGACACTCGAAAACGAGCATGTAGATAACTATGGCCATTTGAGCAATATTCTGCGCGAATATCGCGAATTCGGTTTCATGACGGCCATCGACGATTTCGGCGCGGGCTATGCCGGGCTGACGCTTCTGGCGAACTTCCAACCCGATCTGATAAAACTCGACATGGATTTGATTCGCGATATCCATCGTGATCGAGTACGTCAGGCTATCGTTCGTGGTGTTGTCACAATGTGTGCGGAGTTGGGGGTTACAGTGATTGCCGAAGGCATCGAACACGCCGAAGAACGAGATTTCCTCGCTGACTGCGGAATTTTCCTGATGCAGGGTTACTGGTTCGCCAGGCCTGCATTCAAAGCACTGGCCCAGGTTGACCCTGGTGTCTGGCAGACGTCTTGAGTCATATGGAATCGCTTTGAAGACATTCGATCATCTGACAGTTATCGGCCTGCGCGAGTGGGTGGCGCTACCCGATCTGGGGGTAGCAGGCCTGCGGGCAAAAATCGATACCGGTGCAAGCACTTCAAGCCTGCATGCCACCGAGATCGAGCCTTTTGAACGCGATGGCCAGAAATGGGTTCGTTTCAACGCTCATCTGGGCACCGTGGTGCAGTTGCGTCATCGCCGATGCGAAGCCCAACTGGTCGCCATGAAGACAATCAAAAGCTCCAATGGCCAGGCGCAGGTTCGCTATGTGATCCGCACCACGCTGGCCCTTGGTGATCGCGTCTGGCCGGTGGAATTCACCCTGGCCTGCCGCAAGTCGATGCGCTATCGGCTGCTATTGGGTTCAAACGCCTTGATCGATGGCCAGTTGGTGGTCAATCCAGGCATTACTTACGTTCAAGACAAGCCGGTGTTCCCGGTCTCTACTTCCTCAGGTGCTGCATGAAGATCGCTGTGCTTTCGCGTAACCCGCGTCTGTATTCCACCCGTCGTCTGGTCGAAGCTGGTATCGAGCGTGGCCATGAGATGGTGGTGATCGACACCCTGCGCGCCTATATGAACATCGCCAGCCACAAGCCGCAGATCCACTATCGCGGCAAGCCGCTGGAAGGCTTCGATGCGGTCATCCCGCGCATCGGCGCTTCGGTAACGTTCTATGGCTGCGCGGTGTTGCGCCAGTTTGAAATGATGGGCGTGTTCCCGCTCAATGAATCGGTGGCCATTGCCCGTTCACGGGACAAGCTGCGCTCGCTGCAATTGCTGTCGCGCCGGGGCATCGGCCTGCCGGTCACAGGTTTTGCCCACTCGCCCGACGATATCCCCGACCTGATCCAGATGGTCAACGGCGCACCGCTGGTCATCAAGGTGCTCGAAGGCACTCAGGGCATCGGCGTGGTGCTCTGTGAAACAGCCACGGCCGCCGAGTCGGTGATCGAGGCGTTCATGGGCCTCAAGCAAGACATCATGGTTCAGGAGTACATAAAGGAAGCGGGTGGCGCGGATATTCGCTGCTTCGTGGTTGGCGACAAGGTCATTGCTTCGATGAAGCGTCAGGCCAAGCCAGGGGAATTCCGCTCCAACCTGCACCGTGGCGGCAGCGCCAGCCTGATCAAGATCACCCCACAGGAACGCATGACTGCCCTTCGCGCTGCCAAGGTCATGGGTTTGAGTGTTGCGGGTGTGGATATCCTGCGCTCCAACCATGGCCCTCTGGTCATGGAAGTGAACTCATCGCCGGGCCTGGAAGGCATTGAAATGACGACCAGCAAGGACGTGGCGGGGATGATTATCGAGTATCTGGAGAAGAACAGCGGGCCGCATATGACGCGGACCAAAGGCAAAGGCTGAACCCTGGTGGGAGCGAATTCATTCGCGAATGAATTCGCCCACACACAAAAAAGCGCCTCGCAAGGCGCTTTTTTTATTTACTGCACGGTTGGCGTTTCGCCAGCTTCCTGCATGCGTTGCAGCTCTTGAGCGTACAGCGCGTCGAAGTTCACCGGGGACAGCATCAGCGCTGGGAACGAACCACGAACAACCAGGTTGTCGATCGCTTCGCGAGCGTAAGGGAACAGCAGGTTCGGGCAGAACGCGCCCAGAGTGTGGCTCAAAGAAGCATCGTCCAGACCTTTGATCAGGAAGATACCGGCTTGCTGGACTTCAACGATGAATGCAACTTCGTCGCCGTTGTTGACGGTCACGGACAAGGTCAGCACCACTTCGTAGAAATCGCCTTCCAGCGGCTTCTGACGGGTATTGAGGTCCAGGCTTACGCTAGGAGTCCACTCCTGACGGAAGATCGCAGGGCTTTTTGGCGCTTCAAACGACAGGTCGCGAACATAAATACGTTGCAAGGAAAACTGAGGAGAGTTCTCTTCGTTGGTAACGCCGTTGGTCGATTGTTCGGTCATGTCGAATCCTTATGAAAAATAGGGTGTGAAGTTGAACTCAGTTTTCCAACCACTGGTCGAGCTTGCCTGCGCGCTCAAGGGCAAAGAGGTCGTCGCAACCGCCGACATGCCTGGAACCGATCCAGATCTGCGGCACAGAAGTACGACCGGCCTTTGCGACCATTTCGGCGCGAACCTGAGGTTTGCCATCGACTCTTATCTCGTCAAAGGCAACTCTCTTGCTTTGCAGCAACTGCTTGGCGCGTGTGCAATAAGGGCAATAGTCGCTTGAGTAGACGATGACTTCAGGCATTTCATTTCACCAAAGGCAAGTTATCGGCGCGCCAGCTGGAAATACCGCCAGACAATTTGGCCGCCTTGAAACCCGACTTCAGAAGCTCGCGGGCTGTGCTACCTGCATGCTGCCCGAATGCATCGACTATGATCAACGTCTTGTCCTTGTGTTTTTGCAGTTCGGAAGTGCGGGTGAGCACTTTGTCCTGCGGAAAATTCAAGGAGCCAACGATATGGCCTGTCGCAAAATCCTTGGTGGAGCGCACGTCGATGACCACGCCCTGGTCGCTGTTGACCAGAGCTGTCAGCTCGCGCGTGCTCAGGCTGCGACCGCCCTTGCTCAATTCATAGGCAATCAGCAGGGCCAGCAGAATGAAGAAAGCACCGGTGATCAGGTAGTGGTTAGTGGCGAATTCAAGCAGATGAGCAACCATCAGTAGGTTCCAGGGCGTTAAAATGTCGGCCAGTATACACAGCACCCATGGAGGGCCAAAGTCCGTGCGGCAGTGACGCCGTTTGAACTTGCCCTTAAAATGCGGATCTTTTTTGTACTTTCTTTAACCAGCCTCGAGTGGGTTCTATGACTGCCACCCCAAAACCTCTGGTCCTTATCATCCTGGATGGCTTCGGACACAGCGAAAACCCTGAAGGCAACGCCATTCTGGCAGCCAAGATGCCAGTCATGGATCGCCTCTATGCATCCATGCCTCACGGCCTGATTTCAGGTTCGGGCATGGATGTGGGTCTGCCGGACGGGCAAATGGGCAACTCCGAAGTCGGCCATATGAACCTGGGTGCCGGGCGTGTGGTTTATCAGGACTTCACTCGGGTGACCAAAGCCATCCGCGACGGCGAGTTCTTCGAGAACCCGACCATCTGCAAGGCCGTGGACAAGGCTGTCGAAGCCGGCAAGGCCGTCCATATCCTGGGCCTGCTGTCTGACGGCGGCGTTCACAGCCACCAGGATCATCTGGTCGCCATGGCCGAACTGGCTGTAAAGCGTGGCGCCGACAAGATCTACCTGCATGCCTTCCTCGATGGCCGCGATACACCGCCGCGCAGCGCGAAAAGCTCCCTTGAGCTGCTGGACGAAGCCTTCGCCCGCCTGGGCAAGGGTCGTACTGCAACCATCATTGGCCGCTACTTCGCCATGGACCGCGACAATCGCTGGGACCGCGTGTCCACCGCCTACAACCTGATTGTCGACAGCACGGCCGAATTCCAGGCAGAAACCGGCGTTGCCGGGCTGGAAGCCGCCTATGCACGCGAGGAGAACGACGAATTCGTCAAGGCCACGCGCATCGGTGAGCCGGTCAAAGTCGAAGACGGCGATGCAGTGGTTTTCATGAACTTCCGCGCCGACCGTGCCCGCGAGCTGACCCGCGTCTTCGTCGAAGACGATTTCAAGGACTTCGAGCGCGCCCGTCAGCCGAAGGTCAACTACGTCATGCTGACCCAATACGCCGCCAGCATTCCTGCACCCTCGGCATTCGCTGCCGGCAGCCTGAAAAACGTGCTGGGCCAGTACCTGGCCGATAACGGCAAGACGCAACTGCGCATCGCCGAGACCGAAAAGTACGCACACGTCACCTTCTTCTTCTCCGGTGGCCGCGAAGAGCCGTTCCCGGGCGAAGAGCGCATTCTGATTCCGTCGCCGAAAGTCGCCACTTACGACCTGCAACCGGAAATGAGCGCACCGGAAGTCACCGACAAGATTGTCGACGCTATCGAGAACCAGCGTTATGACGTCATCGTCGTCAACTATGCCAACGGCGACATGGTTGGCCATAGCGGCGTCATGGCAGCGGCGATCAAGGCCGTGGAATGCCTGGACCTGTGTGTCGGTCGCATCACCGATGCTCTGGAAAAGGTCGGCGGCGAAGCACTGATTACCGCAGACCATGGCAACGTCGAGCAGATGACCGATGACTCCACAGGTCAGGCTCACACTGCACACACTTCAGAGCCGGTGCCTTTCATCTACTTTGGCAAACGCCAGTTGAAAGTCCGTGAAGGCGGCGTCCTGGCCGATGTCGCGCCGACCCTGCTGCACCTGATGGATCTGGAAAAACCGCAAGAGATGACCGGTCACTCGATCCTGGTCGCGGAGTAAAAGGCTCTGAACCGGCATTTCGACATCAGACAATGCCGGTTTTTTATGTATCAGGCCCCAAAGCAGTGGCTGCGGGGCGTTTTTTTTGTGCCGTATGGCGGGCATACTAGGCCTGTCATTTTTTCTCACAATTCCTCGGTATCGCCCACCCTCATGCTCCGCGCCTTGATTGCCCTTGTTCTGATTTGCCTGCTCAATCCGGCGTTCGCCGATGATGAGCGTGCGCAAACCCAAAAACAGATCGACGCTGCGCGTCAGGATGTTGCCGAGCTGCAGAAAGTCCTGAACAAGCTTCAGGAAGAGAAAGCGGGCGTCCAGAAGGACCTTCGCACCACCGAAACCGAAATGGGTAAGCTGGAAAAGCAGGTCGAGGTCCTGCAAAAGGAACTAAAAAAGACCGAAACCGAGCTCCAGCGGCTCGACAGTGAGAAAAAAAAACTCAACACCGCTCGCGCTGAGCAACAACGCCTGATCGCCATCCAGGCCCGCGCCGCCTATCAGAGTGGCCGGCAGGAATACCTGAAACTGCTGCTCAACCAGCAGAACCCCGAGAAATTCGCCCGCACCCTCACCTATTACGACTACATCAGCCAGGCTCGGCTGACCCAGTTGAAAAACTTCAATGAAACCCTGCGCCAGCTGGCCGGTGTCGAAAAAGACATCGACCTTCAGCAAGCACAGTTGCTGGTTCAGAAAAGCAACCTGGACAGCCAGAGCGAAGAACTGGCCAAAGTGCGCCAGGAACGTCAGCAAGCGCTGGCCAAGCTCAACCAGGACTACAAGGCGCGGGATCAGAAACTCCAGGCGCGCCAGCAGGATCAGGCCGATCTGGCTAAAGTGCTGAAGACCATCGAGGAAACCCTCGCCCGTCAGGCCCGTGAGGCCGAGGAAGCAAGGCAGAAAGCACTGGTTGCCGCCCGCGAAGCCGAAGAGCAACGCCAGCGTGCGGCCAGCAGCAGCCGAAATAGTGATGAACCCACGCCCAGGCGCCCAGTCAAAGCTCCCGGCGCACTTGTTTCCAGCTCTGGCGCGTCTTATGGCGGCGCCTTTGCCGAAGCCAAGGGAAAACTTCCATGGCCTGTCGATGGTCGATTGCTTGCCCGCTTCGGCGAAGCACGTGGAGATGACGAGCGGACCAAGTGGGACGGCGTGATGATCAGCGCAGGTGCCGGAAGCCAGGTCCATGCCGTGCATGGCGGTCGCGTGGTTTTCGCTGACTGGTTGCGCGGCGCCGGTCTTCTGGTCATTCTCGACCATGGCAACGGATATCTGAGCCTGTATGGTCACAACCAGAGCCTGCTCAAGTCGGCAGGCGACATCGTGAAGGCCGGTGAGGCAATATCCACCGTAGGCAATAGCGGCGGTCAAGACACATCAGCGTTGTATTTTGCTATTCGTCAGCAGGGTCGCCCAAGCGATCCAGCCCAATGGTGCCGCACTCAAGGATAAGTCGGCCCCAATATCTGTAGGAGTTCGTTAGACATGCTGCATTTGTCCCGCCTCACCTCGCTGACCCTGGCTATCGCCATCGTTATTGGCTCGCCTCTGGCCCAAGCGGCCGAAAAAGCCACGCCAGCACCAGCGCCAGCAGCTGTCGCGCCCGCCAACGCCAAGGCGCCGCTGCCGCTCGATGAGCTGCGCACCTTCGCCGAAGTCATGGATCGGGTCAAAGCCGCCTATGTCGAACCTGTGGACGACAAGACCCTGCTGGAAAACGCCATCAAGGGCATGCTCAGCAATCTTGATCCGCACTCGGCCTATCTCGGGCCGGAGGACTTCCAGGAGTTGCAGGAAAGCACCAGCGGCGAGTTCGGCGGCCTGGGCATAGAGGTTGGCGTCGAGGACGGTTTCGTCAAAGTGGTTTCGCCCATTGACGACACTCCGGCCTCCAAGGCGGGCATCGAGGCAGGCGACCTGATCGTCAAGATCAACGGCGCACCGACCCAGGGTCAGACCATGCAGGAAGCGGTCGACAAGATGCGGGGCAAGATCGGTGAAAAGATCACCCTGACGCTGGTACGCGATGGCGGCACGCCATTCGACGTGACGCTGGCGCGGGCCACCATTCAGGTCAAGAGCGTCAAGGCGCAGATGCTGGAGAACGGCTACGGCTATATCCGCATCACCCAGTTCCAGGTCAAGACCGGCGATGAAGTCGGCAAGGCGCTGGCCAAGCTGCGCAAGGACAACGGCAAGAAGATGAGCGGTCTGATCCTCGACCTGCGCAATAACCCGGGCGGCGTGCTGCAATCGGCGGTTGCCGTGGCGGATCACTTCCTGACCAAGGGCCTGATCGTCTACACCAAGGGCCGTATCGCCAACTCCGAACTACGCTTCTCCGCCGACCCGGCAGACGCCAGCGAAGGCGCGCCTCTGGTGGTGTTGATCAACGGCGGCAGCGCCTCGGCCTCGGAGATTGTCGCCGGCGCCCTGCAGGACCAGAAACGCGCCATCCTGATGGGCACCGACAGTTTCGGCAAAGGCTCGGTGCAGACCGTCCTGCCGCTGAACAACGACCGCGCCCTGAAGATCACTACCGCGCTGTACTACACGCCTAACGGTCGCTCCATTCAGGCTCAGGGCATCAACCCGGACATCGTTGTGCGCCGCGCCAAGGTCACCAATGAAGCGGACGGCGAGAACTACAAGGAAGCCGACCTGCTCGGTCACCTGGGCAATGGCAACGGCGGTGCCGACAAGCCGACCGTCAAGGGCGGCGCAGCGGCCAAGGCCCGTCTGCAGGATGAAGACTACCAGCTCAATCAGGCCCTCAGCCTGCTCAAAGGCCTGAGTATCACCCGCGGCAACTAAGGCATGCGTTTTCTCTCATGCCTGTGGCTGGCTCTCTCGCTGATCGGTGTTGCCCATGCAACCCCGGACAGCGAGAAGGCCAGGCCGTCCTCCGCCTATCTGAGCCTGATCATCGACGATCTGGGCCAGAACCCGGCGCGTGACAGTCGCACCCTTGCCCTGCCCGGCCCCGTGACGCTGGCGATCATGCCCGACACGCCTCATGCCACCGACTTCGCCAGACAGGCACACGCTGCTGGCAAGACCGTCATGCTGCACATGCCAATGGACCCGGCAACCGGGCCGTATGCCTGGCATCCCGGCCTGCCGCTGCCGGAGCTTGAAAGCCGACTGAGCGCAGCCCTGCTCAAGGTGCCTTATGCGGCGGGCATCAACAATCACATGGGCAGCCGCATGACCAGCGAACCAGTGGCCATGGCCTGGCTCATGGAAGAATTGCAGCGGCGGCACATGTTCTTTGTCGACAGCCGCACCAGCGCCAAAACCGTTGCGGCAGCGGCGGCACAACGTATCGGCCTGGCCAGTGTGTCCCGCGATGTATTCCTGGACGATGAGCGCACAGCCGATGCCATTACCCGGCAATTGCAGATCGCGATCAAACTGGCCCACAAACAAGGATCGGTGGTCGTCATAGGCCATCCTTATCCTGTAACCCTGGATGTCCTGGAGCGGGAGCTGCCCAGGCTCAAGGCGCAGGGCATCGAATGGATCGAGCTGCGCCACATGATCAGCGAGAGGGGCAATAAAGCCATGGCCGGGCACGGAAAAGATGGCTTGTACCGCTGACTCCCGTCCTGACCGGCTTCGACTTTTCCACACTGGCTGTAGGCTCCGCCTGCTTTAAATGTCTCCCGCCGTTACTGCCTTGATAACAGCGTCAGCCCCCGATTAAAGGGACTGATCTCCATGTCGTTATCAAGGAAGAAACATGAATCTCAGCATTTTCACTGCCGCGTGCTGCATCGTCAGCCTGCTGTACTTGCCCGGCCATGCCACCGCCCACGATCATGGCGAAGGCCTGCTTGCTCTTGCCCCGTCCAGAGTCCTGCTTAACGCGGACGGCCAGAACAATCGCTGGAACGGCATCGGTCGCATCAAGAGCCGAAAAGGTTCGCACTGCACTGCGACGTTAATCGATACACGCAGCAGCGGCAGCCCGGTCGAAGCGCCTGCCTATCTGCTTACCAATGGCCACTGCATCTCCCGACGCAACGGGCTCATCATCACCGATGCTGAAATCGAGGGCACGGTCGAGTTCAACTTTTTCACTGACAGCACTGTGTACAGCTATCCACTGAAGCGTGTGCGCTGGAGCAGCATGCAAGGCGTGGATCTGGCGATTGTCGAGTTGCAGCCGACGCTCGGGGAACTGATCGCTGACGGCATCCAGCCACTCAGGCTCACCAACCAGATGCCGGAAGATGGCCGCGATATCCTGTCGATTGGCGCCCCTCTCTATATAGGCACAGGCCATCTGCGCATGGCGGCATGTGTTCATCAGTCTTCGGGGGAAATCCTGCAACAGCCCTGGGTCTGGCGCCACACGGTCAGCAATCAGTGCAAGGACATCGCCAAGGGCTCATCCGGGAGCCCTTTGCTGACCCGTGACACCCTTGAAATGTTCGCGGTATTGAATCTCACCAACCAGCCATCACCAGAGAGCTTTGCGATTGAGCGTGGCATGGAGTTTCCACCCGGCTTCCCGCCACAGGCGCCCGACAGTAACTTTGGCAGCCCGGTCACCCGCCTGAACGAATGCTTTATCGACGGCGAGCTCAACACCGATCCCCAGCAGTGCAGGCTATTTCCTGCACACTCGATCATCTTTGAAAAACCACCCAGGCAATACGTAAAAGTGCGGCTGGACGCACAGGGTAATGAGGTTTATCCGGGATGGAATCTGAAATTCACTGTGGATAAACCCTTCTATCGCTACAAGAAGGTCGATTCGCCACTGCAATGTGAAAACCCGGTGGGCTACAGCCACACCATCGCCTCGCAGGACGCCAGCATTGATGACCCTGTCGACCGACAGATCGGCATCAACTGGCTATGTATTGTCGGGGTAACGTCAGCCGATGAGCGACCCAGCCACGGCATGATGCGCAACACACTGACACTGGCTGTGGAGTTGCAAGCAGCAGGCCCGACAAGCGAGCCGCGAGTGCATATCGAAAAGAACCGGTTCGGTTCTTATGAGATCAACTGGCTGCGTGATTCCGGTGGCCTGATTGACCGCTACACCATGAAGATCGGCCCTCCTGCGAAAACAGACTGCGCCGACCCGCAAGGTTTCAAAAGGCTCTTGGGCAGCAATCTGGTGCTGCGCAGGAAATCACTGCCAATAAAAATCTGCACCTACGCCCATGATGTCAACGGCCAGCGCTCCAGCGTGCGCGAGGACATTGTGTCCGTGACCGAGTGAGGCGTTATTGATAGCGCGCCTGAACCTTGTCGACCCAGCCTTCGGCGCGCATTTCATCCAGCTTCTTTTGCAGGCGTGCGACAACGTCGTCGGACGTATCCTTGTTCAACGCCAGAAACAACTCGGCTTTATGGAAGCGCAAGACCGTCTTCAAACCAGTGATGCCTTCCTGCTTGGCCAGATAGCGGCCTACAGGATCGGCGGTGGCCCACAGATCGATCTGGCCATTGACCAGTTTTCTGGCGTTGTCCTGATCACGCAGCATCAAAACAGGGTTGAAGCCCTGGAGAGTCAGGCTTTGGGCGACCGCATCACCTTTATAGGCGCCGACCTGATAAGCCTTGGCCTGCTCCAGATCGGTCAGGGCAATCGTGCTGTCCTCACGAGCCAGCAGGACCCAGTCAACCGGGCCGATGGGGCCAACCCATTTGAATAGTTTTTCCCGCTCGGGCGTACGGACGGTGGAGAACACGCCATAACCGCGCTTCTCCAGCGCAAGCTTGTAGATACGCTCCCAAGGAAAACGCAGGGTCAGGTTGTAGCCGATACCGGCGCGCTTGAACATCTCGCGCACGATCTCGACAGCGATGCCATCGAGGTTGTTTTCCTGGGCGAAGTTCTTGCCATCGACCGCCATGTTGTAAGGCGGATAGTTTTCGGTCAGCAGAACAATCGAAGAGGCCGGCGCGTCACTGCCCCGAGCGCTGAAACTCAGAAGAGTACTGACACCGATCAGTGCAAGAAAAAGACGTTTGAACATATTTCGGCACTCGATCATGACAAACCCGTGCAGAGTGCCGTGATCCCATGACAGTGTCTAGCTCGGCACTTTGCAATGTCGCTTTCAGATACCTGAAACCAGAAGCTTCATGGCAGGCGGGCAAGGACTTGCCCGCCTGTGCATCAGCGAACGACGATACCGCGCTGGGCCATGTAGGCCTTGGCTTCAGGCACTGTGTATTCGCCAAAGTGGAAGATGCTCGCCGCCAGAACAGCACTCGCATGCCCTTCAATGACACCGGCAGCCAGATGCTCAAGGTTGCCGACACCACCGGATGCAATCACAGGAATCCCCAGCGCATCGCTGATCGCACGGGTAACGCCCAGATCGAAACCGTTTTTCATGCCGTCCTGGTCCATGCTGGTCAGGAGGATTTCACCGGCGCCCAGGTCTTCCATCTTTTTCGCCCACTGCACGGCGTCCAGACCGGTCGGCTTGCGGCCACCGTGGGTAAAGATTTCCCAGCGCGGAGTTTCGCCCGGCAGGGAAACCTTCTTGGCATCGATAGCGACCACGATGCACTGCGAGCCGAAGCGTGCAGCGGCTTCGCCGACGAACTCCGGGTTGAACACTGCCGCCGTGTTGATCGAGACCTTGTCGGCACCGGCGTTCAACAGGTTGCGGATGTCCTGAACGGTACGCACACCGCCACCGACGGTCAGCGGAATGAACACCTGGCTGGCCATGCGCTCGACGGTATGGAGCGTGGTATCACGGCCATCGACGCTGGCGGTGATATCCAGAAAGGTGATTTCGTCAGCACCTTGCTCGTTGTAGCGACGAGCAATTTCCACCGGATCGCCCGCATCGCGGATGTTCTCGAACTTGACGCCCTTGACCACTCGACCGTTGTCGACGTCCAGGCAAGGGATGATGCGTTTGGCCAGAGCCATGGGGTTAGTCTCCAAAACAGATCAGACCCGTAGGAGCGAATTCATTCGCGAAATCAGCGTGTGATGCTGTGGGCTGAAATCGCTTCGCGAATGAATTCGCTCCTACGGTTGGATTAGCGTTGCTCCAGATCACAGAGCGCCTGCGCCTCAGCCACGTCCAGCGTCCCTTCGTAGATCGCACGGCCGGTGATGGCGCCGATGATGCCAGGGGCCTTGGCGTCCAGCAGGGCCTTGATGTCGCCCAGGTTGTGGATGCCACCGGAAGCGATCACCGGAATACGGGTCGCGGCGGCCAGCGCGGCGGTGAACGGGATGTTGCAGCCCTGCATCATGCCGTCTTTGGCGATGTCGGTATAAACGATAGCCGAGACGCCATCAGCCTCGAAACGCTTGGCCAGATCGATGACCTGTACGGTGCTGACTTCAGCCCAGCCGTCGGTGGCGACGAAACCATCCTTGGCGTCCAGGCCAACGATCACTTTGCCTGGGAATGCACGGCAGGCTTCAGCCACGAACTCGGGTTCCTTGACTGCCTTGGTGCCGATGATGACGTAGCTCACGCCCGCCTTGACGTAATGCTCGATGGTTTCCAGCGAGCGAATACCGCCACCGATCTGGATCGGCAGTTGCGGGTAACGCTTGGCAATGGCAGTGACAACCTCGCCATTGACCGGCTGACCTTCAAACGCACCGTTCAGGTCGACCAGATGCAGACGGCGGCAACCACCGTCGACCCACTTGGCAGCCATGCTTACCGGATCATCGGAAAACACCGTGGAATCTTCCATACGGCCCTGGCGCAGACGTACACAGGCACCGTCTTTAAGGTCGATCGCGGGAATAATCAGCATACTTTTTCCTTCGTCAAAAGAGCGGCAAGCTTCAAGCGTGCGTGTCTATCAAATTCAATTCTTGCAGCTTGAAGCCTGAAGCTTTCAGCTGCTCTTTTCGAGCGACCACAGATCGCTTTCGATGCTCTCGAACCGCTCCTTGAGGAGCTGCTGAGCATCGAAAACCGCTCGATTGTAATAGTGCGGGGCAATCTCGCTGGTAAAGAACTCAAGCACTTCGGCCACTTCAAACGACCCCAGCTCCATTTCGAAGCGCTGCGAAAACAACCGCTTCAGCTTGTCGATGGCCTGCTGCTCCTGCTCAGGAGTGAGGGTGAGAATCGGCGGCTTGCTCCTGGCTTTACTCATGGCGATTACCAGCGACCGTCCCAGGCAACGAAGTTCTGCAGCAATTGCAGGCCATGGGTATGGCTCTTCTCGGGGTGGAACTGCACGGCAAAGCGCGAACCGTCCGCAAGGGCTGCGGCGAAATCGACGCCGTAATGCCCACTGCCCACGACCTGACGCGGGTTGGCCGCCTGGATATAGAAGCTGTGGACAAAGTAGAAGCGCGCCCGATCTGGAATGTCGTGCCACAGCGGGTGATCTACCGCCTGGGTCACTTCGTTCCAGCCCATGTGCGGCACTTTCAGGTGTTCGCCCTGCTCTTGCAGGTCCTTGCCGAAGAACTTCACCTGGCCGGGGAACATGCCGATGCAGTCCACGCCGTTGTTTTCTTCGCTGCGATCCAGCAAGGCCTGCATGCCGACACAAATGCCGAGGAAAGGACGATCCTTGCTCACTTCACGCACCAGCGAATCGAACTCCAGGCGGCGGATTTCAGCCATGCAGTCGCGGATCGCGCCCACACCCGGAAACACGATGCGGTCGGCTTCGCGAATGACTTTGGCATCGCTGGTGATCTGCACACGGCCTGCGCCAACATGCTCAAGCGCCTTGGCGACCGAGTGCAGGTTGCCCATGCCGTAATCGATGACAGCAACCGTCTGCATCAGAGCACACCCTTGGTCGAAGGCATCTGCCCGGCCATACGCTCATCCAGCTCTACCGCCATGCGCAGCGCGCGACCGAATGCCTTGAAGACGGTTTCGATCTGGTGGTGAGTGTTGGTGCCGCGCAGGTTGTCGATGTGCAGGGTCACGTTGGCGTGGTTGACGAAGCCCTGGAAGAATTCCTGGAACAGGTCCACGTCAAAGCCGCCGACCACGGCGCGGGTGTAAGGCACATGCATTTGCAGGCCAGGACGACCCGAGAAGTCGATGACCACACGCGACAAGGCTTCATCGAGCGGCACATAGGAATGGCCGTAGCGACGAATACCCTTTTTATCACCGATGGCCTGGCTGAAAGCCTGGCCCAGGGTGATACCGACGTCTTCCACTGTATGGTGGTCGTCGATTTCCAGGTCGCCTTTGCACTCGATATCAAGGTCGATCAACCCGTGCCGGGCGATCTGGTCGAGCATGTGCTCAAGGAAAGGAACACCGATATCGAATCGGGCCTTTCCGGTGCCATCCAGGTTGATCGAGGCTTTGATCTGGGTTTCCAGGGTATTGCGCTCGACGGATGCCTTACGTTCGGCCATCACCAGCTCCGCAAAATCATTGGGCGAAAAAGGTGACCATTATAGGCCCAGATGCGGCCGGCATGAAGCAAACAGACGAGGGGAAGGCAAGATGATGGCTGTTTATGGGGCTTAAGGGGGCAAAATCGACGATTTCACGCCCCTCAAGCCTGCTGACACCAGCCTCGGGATGGCTTTATGCAGCGGTAAACAGACTGCCGAGCGCATCGCAGAACTTGCCGATATTCGCCTCGTTCAACCCGGCCATGCACACACGGCCACTGCGGACCAGATAAACGCCATGCTTCTCACGGAGTTCATCGACCTGCTCAGGCGTCAGGCCGGTGTAGCTGAACATTCCGCTCTGGCGAAGAATGAAACTGAAATCACGGCCCGGGACTTTCTGCTCCAGTGCCGTCACCAGCTTCTGACGCATGTCGATGATGCGCAGGCGCATGCCTTCCACTTCACTCAGCCATTCCTCACGCAACTGCGGAGTGTTGAGCACCTTGGAGACGACATACGCGCCATGAGCAGGCGGGCTGGAATAGTTGCGACGAACGGTCGCCTTGAGTTGCCCCAGCACATTGGTGGCTGAAGCCACGTCTTCGCAGACGATGGACAACCCGCCGACCCGCTCGCCATATAGCGAGAAGATTTTCGAGAACGAGTTGCTGATCACCGTGGTGATACCTGCGCTGGCCATCGCTCTGATCGCGTAGGCATCTTCATCCATGCCTTTGCCGAAGCCTTGATAGGCCGTATCGAGGAACGGAATGAGCTGGCTGCTCTTGATCTGTTCGATCACAAGGTCCCACTGCTCTACAGAAAGGTCGGCACCTGTCGGGTTGTGGCAGCAAGGGTGCAGCAACACGATGCTGCGTGCCGGCAAGGTTTTCAGCTTGCCGAGCATGGCCTCGAAGTCCACGCCACCGGTGCGCGAATCGAAGTACGGATAGGTGTGAACCTTGAAACCCGCGCCACCGAACAAGGCGTGGTGATTTTCCCACGTAGGGTCGCTGACCCAGACCTGAGATTCAGGGAAGGCATATTTCAGGAAGTCCGCACCGACCTTCAGCGCGCCCGAGCCACCGACGGTCTGGATGGTCGCCACACGACCTTCAAGCACAGCAGGATGATCGGTACCGAACAGCAGGGTTTGCACCGCCTGACGGTAAGGGGCCAGACCTTCCATCGGCAGGTAGAGAGAAGCTGCCTTCTCGCTCTCGGCCACTTGCTGCAGGGCACTGACAGCGGCGGCCAGAGGCGGAATGAGCCCTTGAGCGTCATAGTACAGACCGATACTGAGATTGACCTTGTCTTCACGAGGGTCCTTCTGAAAGGTTTCCATCAGCGAAAGAATCGGATCTCCGGCGTATGACTCTACGTGGGCTAGCATGCGGAACAACTCCTCTAATTAATGAATCAGGCCGAATAGCGGTCGGATCTGTGATTTTGCGCAATGATGAAATTCAGCAGCACGGCACCAGCAATGGAAGCTACCAGAGTCGGCAGGCTGATAAACGTCAGGGAAGCGATAAGCACGCAAATATCCACGCCCATCTGCAACCAGCCAGCCTTGAAACCATATTTTTCCTGAAGGTACAGCGCAAGAATATTCACGCCTCCCAGGCTGGCACGGTGCCTGAACAGAATCAGGAAGCCCACGCCCAGAATCAGGTTACCCAGCACGGAGGCATAAAACGGCTGCAACTGATCGATATGAATGAACAGGGCGTGCTGATCGGAGAAGAAGGATACCAGCCCTACTGCACAGAAGGTCTTGAGCGTGAACAACCAGCCCATCCGACGGAAGGACAGGTAATAGAACGGCAGGTTGAGGGTGAAGAACGCAACGCCGAAAGGCACAGCAAAGGTGTAGTGGAAAAACAGTGCAATACCCGCCGTGCCGCCCGTCATGACGCCAGCCTGGCGCAGCATCAGTACGCTGAAGGAGATCAGGATAGTGGCAATAACGAGGGCAAATACGTCTTCCTGGGCCGAATGACGGGTAGCAAGACTGTTGGGAGTGGCGGTGTGGGTGGTCATTATGGCGCTCAGGCATGGTCGATGAGGGTGAATGACAGCGCTCTTTATCCAGCAACGCCATGGCAACTCACGATATGAGCGCAAATCCTACACAAAGAGACCGATGTTAGCCAATAAATACATTTACACGCACACAAGTAACGATAATAACAAAACATATGCATCATTTGCGCACACAAATATTAATTATGTGCCATTACAGTGCATCGACTTACACTGTCACAACACTGTTTTCCTTGAGGCGCTCCAGAACAACAGCCGTCTTGATATGCGCAACACTGTCGCTTGCAGTAATACACTCCATCAGGCGATTGAGACTATCGAGGTCTGCAACAGCAACCTTGAGCGTATAATCCGCATCCCCCGTCGTCTTATAGGCGTCGATGATCGAACTGAGGTCTGCAACCAACGCCTGGAATATCTCCCGGTATTCAGTGCTGTGGCTGACCAGACGGACTTCGATCATTGCCAGAACCGCGCGGCTCATGGCCTGCGGGGCGACACGGGCATGGTAGCCAAGGATCAGATGACCCTGCTCCAGACTGATTCTGCGACGAGAGCATTGTGATGCCGAAAGCCCGACCAGGTCGCTAAGCTCCTGGTTGGTCAAGCGACCATTGGCCTGAAGCAGGGTCAGGATCTTCAAGTCGAAGTCGTCGATTTCATTCATTTTCATTGAGGGCAATCGCTCGTACCAAAGAGTTCCAGGCCGGGAAGCCTATCAGTTTCAAAGCATCAACAGCGACAACCCGAAGTGCATCACCAGACCACAATAGAGATGGCACCTGTCTTGCAATCGAGCCCAATCGTAAAGCCAAGATGGCCAACCAGCCGATCCGTAATCAATACTTGCAGGGATTTTCAATGACCCAATCAACGCCGCCCGATCAATTGCATCGGGGTTTGAAGAATCGGCATATCCAACTGATCGCGCTGGGTGGCGCGATTGGTACGGGGTTGTTTCTAGGAATTGCTCATACCATCAACATGGCTGGCCCTTCGGTGCTTCTGGGTTATGCGATTGCAGGCATGATCGCCTTTTTCATCATGCGCCAGCTCGGCGAGATGGTGGTCGAGGAGCCGGTCGCAGGAACCTTCAGTCACTTCGCCAATAAATACTGGGGCAGCTTTGCAGGCTTCATGTCCGGCTGGAACTACTGGGTCCTGTACGTGCTGGTCGGGATGGCCGAACTGACAGCGGTCGGCGTGTACGTTCAGTATTGGTGGCCGGAAGTCCCCACCTGGGTTTCGGCAGCAATCTTCTTCGTGATCATCAACCTGATCAACCTCAGCAGCGTCAAGCTCTATGGGGAAATGGAGTTCTGGTTCTCCATCATCAAAGTGGTCGCGATCATCAGCATGATCGTATTCGGCGCCTATCTGCTGGCCAGCGGCAATGGCGGGCCTGACGCTGCTGTCGCCAATCTGTGGCAATACGGCGGATTCTTCCCCAATGGCATCGGCGGGCTGGTGATGGCCATGGCCTTCATCATGTTTTCATTTGGCGGCCTGGAGCTGATCGGTATCACCGCTGCCGAAGCGCAAGACCCTCAGCGCAGCATTCCCCGCGCCACCAATCAGGTGATCTACCGCATTCTGCTCTTCTATGTAGGCGCACTGGCCGTTCTGCTGTGCCTGTACCCATGGCAGAAAGTGGGTGCCGGTGGCAGCCCCTTCGTCATGATCTTCCATGCAATGGACAGTAACATCGTTGCGACCGTACTGAACGTCGTGGTCCTGACGGCTGCGCTGTCGGTCTATAACAGTTGCGTCTACAGCAATAGCCGGATGATGTTCGGCCTGGCCAAACAGGGCAATGCGCCCAAGGCGATGCTCAAGGTCAATGCCCGCGGCGTACCGGTCAATGCTCTGGCGATCTCGGCAATCTCTACCGGCATGTGCGTACTGATCAACTATCTGGTACCGGAGCAGGCCTTTAAATTGCTGATGGCGCTGGTGGTGTCAGCCCTGGTGCTCAACTGGGTCATCATCACCATTACCCACCTCAAGTTCCGCAGCGCCAAGCGTCAGGCCAACGAAACCACGCTTTTCAAAAGCTGGGGCTATCCAGCCACCAACTACATCTGCCTGGTCTTCCTGTTCGGCATTCTGGCAATCATGCTGTTCACACCGGGCATCAGCATCTCGGTGTACATACTGCCGTTCTGGCTGATCGCGCTGGGTGTGGCTTACGCCATCAAGACCCGCAACACACCTGCAACCTTCGCGGATAAATCGGCCACCCGATAAAAACAGGCCATAAAAAAAGCGCTTGCACGTCCTGTGCAAGCGCTTTCTTTTTGCCCGACTGTTTTAGTGGAACAGTACGGCAGTCTTTTGCAGGGTGACCCACACGCCCCACGCCAGAGGAATACCAACAGCCAGCCAGGCCAGGATAACAAATGGCTTGCTGCCTTCAGACGCCTTCCACTCCAGAGAAGTGGTTGCAGCAGCGCCCTTGTCATGACCGATTGCCTGTTCAGCAGCCAGTTCGGCGTCAGTCATGAAGTACTTGTCGGCAACCGGGCGAATCAACAGGTTGCAGATGAAGCCCAGAACCAGCATGCCAGCCAGGATGTACAGCGTGATGTCGTAGGCAGCAGCGCGGGCAACGCCGTGGCTGAGCTGATATTCACGCAGGTAGTTGACCAGTACCGGACCCAGTACACCGGCAGCAGCCCATGCAGTCAGCAGACGACCGTGGATTGCACCCACCATTTGCGTACCGAACAGGTCAGCCAGGTAAGCCGGAACAGTCGCGAAGCCACCGCCGTACATCGACAGCACGATACAGAAGGCACCCACGAACAGTGCGATGCTGCCAATGTGGCTCAGGGTCGGAACCGATGCATACAGCACGAAGCCCAGGGCAAAGAACACGAAGTAAGTTGCCTTGCGACCAATGTAGTCAGAGCACGATGCCCAGAAGAAACGACCACCGATGTTGAACAGGCTCAACAGACCGGTAAAGCCTGCCGCGATGGCAGCGATTGCTTTCAGTTGATCGGCATTGAGCTGGCTGAAAGTCAGATCATTACCCAGCAACTTGCCGGCGAACACTTCCTGCAACAGTGGCGAAGCCATGCCCAGAATACCGATACCCGCCGAAACGTTCAGGCACAGCACCAGCCATACCAGACGGAATTGCGGAGTTTTCCAGGCCACGCTGACGTGTACGTGACGATTGGTGATCATCGCATTGCTGGCTTTCTTGGCAGGAGCGGTCCAGCCTTCAGGTTTCCAGCCAGTCGGAGGAACGCGATAGCCCAGTGCGCCGCCAAGCATGAAGATGAAGTAGATCACCGCCATCACGACGAAGCTCTGCCATACACCAACGCTTTCAGCGGTAGCAAAGTAGCCCATCAGAGCGGTTGCCAGAGGAGCACCCACCATCGCGCCGCCACCGAAGCCCATGATCGCCATGCCGGTCGCCATGCCGCGCTTGTCCGGGAACCACTTGATCAGCGTCGAAACAGGGGAGATATAGCCAAGCCCCAGACCGATACCACCGATCACACCGGAACCGAGCCACATCAGCCAGATCTGGTGAGTGTAGATTCCGAGTGCGGAAATCAGCAGACCGCCACACCAGCACAGAGCCGAAACCACACCGGCCTTGCGTGGGCCTGCGTGTTCAAGCCAGCCACCCCAGATGGCAGCCGAGCAGCCCAGGAAGATGAAGAACAGTGTGTAGATCCAGCCCAGCATGGAGATCTGCCAGTCACAGGTCGACGAGAAGATCTGTGCAAAGAAGCCCATGTCAGGTGTACAGGCAACGGGTGCCGAGATGCCGATGGCTTTGGAAAGCGGCAACCAGAATACCGAGAAGCCGTAAGCCATACCGATACAAAGGTGGATTGCCAAAGCAGCAGGCGGGACCAGCCAGCGGTTGAAGCCGGGCTTGGCGATGATGCGTTCCTTGGACAAGAACGCAGGTTGAGCGGTAGCGCCGCCCAAAGCTGTACTTGTGCTCATTGTGATTACCCCCAGATGTGTAATGCTCGCAGGACTTATGCGCTGGTCCGCCCACAGTCTCCATGCCAGACGGCCATGACTGTTTTATCGGCGGAAGTTCCAGAGACGTGGCAAAAAGCCGCACCTGACCAGCGATGGCGAGAGACTAACACTTACCAAGGGCCGTAAGTATCGTGTTACATCAATTAATTACTTACCCAATCCATGCCATCTATGAAGTAATAGACACAATCAATTACGAACAGAGGAAATAGAATGCCGGTCTTAGTTGGGATTATTAATTCCCCCACTTATCAGGATCAGGAAGACCTGCAAAAGATATATCGCGACGCCCCGCAATGGCTGTTTTCGCCCTTCACCGATGCGGCGCAATTGATTGAAACAACGCTGAGTGACGGAACACTTCTGGCGGGACGCTTCAACGACCGGTTACTGGGCGCGGCACGCCTGGAACAGACCGGCGACATCTGGCGGCTGTCGCATCTTTGCGTGCGCGCACTCACCCGTCGACGTGGCGTTGCCGAGCGCCTTGTGGCTCATGCACAGAAATCGGCCAGGGATGCAGGTTGCGAACTACGCTTGCAGACAACCGCCGAGCTTCCTGAAGTCCTGGCCCTTGCGGCCAAGCTCAACGTGCCGCTGGAAATCGCAAATCCTACCCGCGCAGCAGCCCAAGGCATCCAAAGCCCCCGACACTCGTGAGAGCGGTATACTCGTGGGCTATTTTTTGAACGATCGATAACAAGGACTCGCCCATGAAAGCGTTCGGCAAAATCCTGGGGCTGTTTATTCTCGGGTTGCTGCTGATCATCGTGGCTCTCGGCTTCGCCTTGACCCATCTGTTTGATCCCAACGACTACAAAGACGAGATTCGGCAATTGGCGCGCGACAAGGCGAATGTCGAGCTGACGCTGAACGGTGATATCGGCTGGAGCCTGTTCCCCTGGCTGGGCCTTGAGTTGCATGACGCCAGCGTCGCAACCCTGAGCGCTCCCACCGCACCGTTTGCCGACCTGCAGATGCTCGGATTGTCCGTTCGCGTACTCCCGCTGTTGCGCCGCGAAGTACAGATGAGCGACGTGCGGGTAGAAGGCCTGAACCTGCGCCTCAATCGTGATGAAAACGGCCATGGCAACTGGGAAGACATCGGCAAGCCGGCCACCGCTAGCGCGCCAACACCCGAACAACCTTCCGGTACGGCGCCTGCCTCGCCAGCAGACAAACCGGAGAAATCGTCGCGTCCCATCAAGCTGGATATCGACAGCCTGACGGTCAACAACGCCCGCGTCGAATACAGCGACGCCCGCAAAGGCCGGACCCTTACCGCCGAAAGTATTCAGCTGAGCACCGGTGCGGTACGGGAAGCTTCGGACATCCCGATCAAGCTGACGGCTTTTCTGAGCACCAATCAGCCGGTTGTGCGTATCAGGACCGAACTGGTCGGCGACCTGCGCCTGGACCGCGCCCTCAAGCGCTACCAGTTCGAAGACATGCGCCTGTCAGGCGAAGCTGCTGGCGAACCCTTGCAGGGCAAGACCGTGACCTTCGCCGCTCAGGGCCAGTTGCTGGTAGACCTCGCCGCCAACATTGCCGAGTGGAACAGCCTCAAGATTTCCGCCAACCAGTTGCGCGCCCTCGGCGAGTTGCGCGCCCGCGATCTGGACAAGACGGCACAAATCAGCGGAGGCCTGTCCATCGCCCAACTCGATGTACGCTCCTTCTTCGACAACATCGGCCAGCCTCTGCCAGCCATGGCCGACGGAGCACTGAGCAAGGTCGAAATGGTCACCCGCCTGAGCGGTACGCCGAACAGCCTGGTGCTCGAAGACCTCAACCTCAAGCTCGACAACAGCACCTTCACGGGCCGTGTCGCCATAGATGACTTCGCCAGACAGGCACTGCGCCTTCAACTCAAGGCTGACACCTTCGATGCCGATCGCTATCGCCCGGCCGAGAGTGAAGAAAGCAAAAGCGCCAAAGCCGCTCGCCAGTCCGAAGTGCAAAGTGGTGAAGCGGCAGCTCTCGCCGGCAACACGCCACTGCCGGACCAACCTGCCAAGGCTGCCTGGAGCACTGCCAAACTACTGCCCCTTGAGCGCCTGCGCACCCTCGACGTCCAGGCAGACCTGAGCTTCGGCAAACTGACCATCGACAAACTGCCGATCGACAATGCCGTACTCACCACCCAGGCACAGAACGGCGTCATCAGCGTCGAAAGCCTGCGTGGCGACCTCTACAACGGCAACTTTGAAATCAAGGGCAACCTCGACGCCCGCCCGGACATTCCTCTGGCCAGCGTACAAGCCAAAGTCAGCCGGGTGCCGGTCGAGCGTATTCTGCAAAGCCAGGGGCAAACGCCACCGGTCACAGGCCTGCTGACCCTCAATAGCAACCTGACCGGCAAGGGCAACAGCGAAAAGGCTCTGGTCGACAGCCTCAACGGCACAGCCAGCTTTGCGCTCAACAATGGCGTGCTGGTCAATGCCAACCTTGAACAGCAACTGTGCCAGGGCATCTCGACCCTCAACCGCAAGACGCTCAGCGGCGAACCTCGCGGCAAGGACACGCCATTCCAGCAACTCAATGGCAACCTGACCGTGCGCAATGGCGTGGCCAGCAACCCTGACCTCAAGGCGCGCATTCCGGGCCTGGCTGTCAACGGCAATGGCGATATCGACCTGCGCGTGCTGGGCATGAATTATCGCCTGGGCATCATCATCGAAGGCGACAAGAGCGACATGCCGGACCCGGCCTGTGAGATCAACCCGCGCTACGTGGGCATCGAATGGCCAATCCAGTGCCGGGGCCCACTGGAACTGGGCGCCAAGGCCTGTCGTCTCGACAAGGAAGGCATCGGCCAGATCGCGGCCAAGCTGGCCGGCGACCGGATCAGCGAAAAGCTTGAAGAAAAACTGGATGACAAACTCGGCGACAAAGTCAGCCCGGAACTCAAGGACGCCCTCAAGAACCTGTTCAAACGATGAGAGCCGATTCTGCAATGCAACCCGAGCAATTCTCCCAGGCAGTACTGAGCTGGTACGACCGTCATGGCAGGCATGATCTGCCATGGCAACAAGGCATTACCCCGTACCGGGTGTGGGTGTCGGAAATCATGCTGCAACAGACCCAGGTCAGCACTGTGCTGAACTACTTCGACCGCTTCATGGAGGCGCTGCCCACCGTACAGGCCCTGGCCGAAGCACCGGAAGACGAAGTGCTGCACCTGTGGACCGGGCTGGGTTATTACACCCGCGCCCGCAACCTGCAGAAGACCGCAAAAATAGTCGTTGCCGATCACGGCGGTGAGTTTCCTCGCGATGTGGAAAAACTCACCCTGCTGCCCGGCATCGGCCTGTCGACTGCGGGCGCCATTGCCAGTCTGAGCATGGGCATTCGTGCGCCGATCCTCGACGGCAACGTCAAGCGCGTTCTCGCCCGCTACACCGCACAGGAAGGTTACCCGGGCGAGCCCAAGGTCGCCAGACAGCTATGGGCCACTGCCGAGCGCTTTACACCCCATAGCCGCGTGAACAACTACACACAGGCGATGATGGACCTGGGCGCCACGCTCTGCACCCGCAGCAAACCCAGTTGCCTGCTCTGCCCGCTGGAGCGTGGCTGCGAAGCGCACCTGCTGGGCCTGGAAACCCGCTACCCGATTCCCAAGCCACGCAAGACCGTCCCGCAGAAACGCACCCTGATGCCCATGCTCGCCAACCGCGACGGCGCGATTCTGCTTTATCGCCGCCCTTCCAGCGGCCTGTGGGGCGGCCTGTGGAGCCTGCCGGAGCTGGATGACTTCAACGACCTCAAAGACCTGGCACTGCAACACTCGCTGGAGCTTGGCGCGCATCACGAAATGCCGGGGCTGGTCCACACCTTCAGCCATTTCCAGCTGAGCATCGAACCCTGGCTGGTTCAGGTTCAGGAGTCCGCCCATCACGTGGCCGAAGCCGACTGGCTCTGGTATAACCTCGCCACCCCGCCGCGCCTGGGCCTTGCCGCCCCAGTGAAAAAGCTGCTCAAACGCGCGGCCGACGTATTGAATGCAGGAGAGTCGTCATGACCCGCACCGTAATATGCCGTAAATACAAAGAAGAACTGCCAGGCCTGGAACGCGCCCCGTACCCGGGAGCAAAAGGCGAAGACATTTTCAACAACGTCTCGCAGAAAGCCTGGGCCGACTGGCAGAAACACCAGACCCTGCTCATCAACGAACGTCGCCTGAACATGATGAACGCCGAGGACCGGAAATTTCTTCAGACCGAGATGGACAAGTTCCTCTCCGGCGAGGAATACGCCAAGGCCGAAGGCTACGTTCCCCCCGAGAAATAAAGCGTTTCCAGCAATGAAGGTCGTAAGCGTCGGTAATAATTCAAATTTTTTTCAACATGACGCTTGACGACCTCCTGAAAAACACGTCTAATGCGCCCCGTTGCCCAGATAGCTCAGTCGGTAGAGCAGGGGATTGAAAATCCCCGTGTCGGCGGTTCGATTCCGTCTCTGGGCACCACTAATTAGATTCAGGTGGTGTCAAAGCCATCTGAAAAACAGAAACCCGCCTAGTGCGGGTTTTTTGTTGTCTGCAATTTTATACAGCGAATCGCATCTCAAGAGAGGACATCAACCAATCGCCCGCTTCTGAACAGGTGCAACAAAGGGAAACCCAAAAGCTATTCACAGCGTCAGTCGTGCCGAGCAATCATAGGTGCAACAGATGCACGCCTCACGGCGCTCATCAAGATGGATCTCAGGACAATTACAATAAAGGAAACGTCAGATGCCATTGACGGCCGATGAGCAACGAGTCTGGGATAGCGCAATAGTCTTCGCAAAAGGCAACAAGAAAAAGATTGGTCAACGACTGACGGCAACTGATGTCTATCGACCCGAAGATGAGCCAGTGTCAGTATTCATGTCGGGGTCGCCAGGCGCGGGCAAGACAGAGGCATCAATTGCTTTGGTGAATCTTTTCACAAACACCTCCATCTTACGAATAGATCCAGATGAACTGAGGGGCGAGTTTGAGGAATACAAGGGAGGCAATGCTTACCTTTTCCAAGGTGCCGTATCGATCCTGGTTTCCAAAATTCTAGATTTCGCTTTGGAGAAAAAGCAGTCATTTCTGTTGGATGGCACTCTCGCCAAGCTCGACATTGCGAGAAGTAACGTGGAAAGGTCACTGGAAAAGGGGCGGTACGTTCAAATTCTGTATGTCTATCAAAATCCAATGCTAGCTTGGGAGTTTGTAAAGGCACGAGAGAAGGCTGAGGGTCGACGGATTCTCGCGGAGCACTTCGTCGAGCAGTATTTCGCAGCGCGTGACGTAGTGAATGCGCTTAAGCTAGAGTATGGAAAAGACGTCCATGTAGACCTGTTGCTGAAACACATAGATAACTCAGACCGCCTCTACAAGGCTGGTGTAGACAAGATTGATTACCACATACCCGAGCGCTACACCCGTGACCTACTGATGGCTACGCTTGGGAATACCTAGCTCCAGGAGCAAGCCATGACTTTATTCAAGTCGAGTTCAGAGAAGGCTGGCAACCCGTTCGCCGAGTTCATTCGCAATGCGAAATCCGATGAGAAGAAACGTGTTTACAGCACCGTACTGACTGAGGCCACCAAGCGTCAGAATGAGATCATGGCCGCTGCTCAAACAAAAACCGTCTGACAAACATCGCATCATGAAAAAACCCGGTCTTCATCGCCGGGTTTTTGTTGTCTGCGGTTTAACCCCCCCGCTGCAAACAGAGCTGCGACACATATCTGATTCTCCACGAATTAGTCTCTGCGCTATCCGTATGGGGCCAGCCCCCTCAATAATTTCCTGCCCACCACGAATAAGCCTTTGCTATATTCGAGCAGCATCAAAGAGCCACCTTGCGGTCTCGCCAAGGGACTCCGCTGCTCGCCCGAGCGGTCTGGAACGTCGGGGAGCCACAGGATTTATCAACAGAAGGATCTGTCATGAAGTTTACTACCCTCCTCCTCGCGGCCATTCTTGCCGCCACCTCCTTTTCCGCAATCGCGCACGGCGGCCGGACCGACAAGCAAGGCTGTCATAACGACAAGAAGGCCGGCACCCGGCATTGTCATTGACTGTGGGCCTCGCGCCCCACCGGAGACAAACATGGCCTTGAACAAACCCAACCAGGACCTGCGTCGTGACCTGCAAGGCATCGCCTCCGATCTGAAATGGTCGGCGGTTGAATTGATGCGCATTGCGGAGCGGCTGAGCACTTCAGGAAATGAGCCGGATGCTCAGGCAGTGCTTCGCATATGCAACGTGATGCAGGCCGGGGAAGAGAAGCTGCAAGGCGTAACGAATGAAGTGTCACTGGGCAGGCTGGTGCGGGCTCGCTCCTGACTGCATACGGATGAGGATCAGGCACGGAGCAATTCGCAATGAGCCTGGACGCCATCACAGCAATACTTGAAGTCATCGGCGACGTGATCGAGTTCGGATCACTCAAGAAAGATAGAAACTGGCCACTATGGCGCCGATGCCTGTGGTACTTGCTGCGGATAACCAGAAATCTTCTTCTGGCACTCCTGGTCTGTCTTCTGGTGGCCTTGATTCTCGACTGGATCACGTAATAAGGGCCGCATCCGAAAATTAATTTCCATATTGATGGAACCGGATCAGGTCATTTGCCACTCACCTGTAATTGCTGTTGTTTTCGGCGTTGCCTCTCCGTACAAAACGACGTCAAAAAGCGCATTCATTACCCCCTCAAACGCCCATCCTTTTGACGTCAAAAAAACCGCTCATCCACTGATCGGAATCCTCTTCTGCCAGATTAATGCCACTCACCTTCAGGTCGATATCGTCGTGAGAGTCAGTAGGTCAAACAGCACTGGGGCAGGTTATGTTCGGGACAAAAATCAAAGCTGAACTGGCAGCCATGAAGGCCGAAGTTGATGGACTCAAGGGATTGATGGGCGCGCTGGAACGTTCGATGGCCGTGGCAGAATTCGATCTGGACGGAAAACTCATCCGGGCCAACGATAATTTTCTGACCGCAATGGGATACCGGGCCGAAGAGCTGGCCGGCAAGAACCACCGTGAATTCTGCTCACCGGCACTCTCGCGCAGCAGCCAGTACAGTGAACTCTGGGCTTCGTTACGCGCTGGCCGCTTCGTCTCGGGCACCTTCCAGCGCGTGGACAAGAACGGGCATAGCGTCTGGCTCGAAGCCAGTTACAACCCGGTGCTCGATACGCAAGGCAAACCCTTCAAAGTGGTGAAATACGCACTGGACGTCACCCGCAAGGTCATTCAGGAAAGCGAGTCTCGCGGCAAGCTTGTCGCTGTCGACAGAGCCATGGCCGTGTGCGAATTCGACCTCAACGGCAATGTGCTGGCTGCCAACGATAACTTTCTGCATGTCATGGGTTATGGCCTGAATGAAATCAAAGGCAAGCACCACCGTGGCTTTTGCGAACAGAGCCTGGCCAACAGCTCTGAATATGGCGATTTCTGGCGCAAGCTGAACCAGGGTGAGTTCTTCAGCGGACAGTTCAAGCGCATCGGCAAGCATGGCAAGGTGGTCTGGCTGGAAGCGACTTACAACCCGGTCTACGACGCGGAAGGCAAGCTCTGCAAGATCGTGAAGTTCGCCAGCGACATCACCGAACACGTGGAAAAACAGCAGGCCGACTCGCTCGGTGCTTCGCGGGCTTACCACATTTCGACTGAAACCGAAAAAGTGGCCGAGCAAGGCACGCTGGTCATTCAGGAAACCGCCCGAGAGATGCGCCAGATTGCAGACAGCATCGGCGCCTCCGCAAAACTGGTGGGGCAACTGGGATCGCGCTCCGAGCAGATCACCGCCATCGTCAACACCATTCGCGGCATCGCGGACCAGACCAACCTGCTGGCCCTCAACGCGGCAATCGAAGCTGCTCGCGCAGGCGATCAGGGCCGGGGGTTTGCGGTGGTTGCGGATGAAGTCCGCCAGCTGGCTGGTCGTACAAGCGGCTCAACGACAGAAATCGCGGACATGATCGGCAAGATCCTGAACGAAACCCGCGAGGCTGTCGCCAGCATGAGCACGACTCAGGAAGGCGCAATTCGGGGCGTGACCCTGGCCGATCAGGCTGGCCAGGTCATTATCCAGATTCGTGATGGCGCCAGCGAAGCCGTAGAAGCCGTCAGCATGTTTGCCACACGATTCGACGAAGCAAATAAAACCTGAGCCGTGATCAGCATCCCAGGCTGTACCTTGAAAACCCGCCTCGTGCGGGTTTTCATTGCCCGGCAAACCGACGCCCCTTGGTTATTGAGAGCGTCTGGGGTTCAATGATCGCCATTGCCCTTATCGCCTGCCAAAGGACCCGTTCATGGCTTCGCCAGACAAACAGCAAAAACGTGCCAAGCGCGCCAAGATCAAAGCCAAGCAGAACCGCTCGGGCAAACCGGCACAAAATGTCGTTCACCCTGTATTCGCTTCCCCCCTTGTGAATCAACCGTTCGATGATGTGCAGCTCGACCTGAACACCTTCGATTTTCAGGATATCGTCGAAAACGGCTTCGACCCGGCCGATTACGAAGACCTGTTTGAAGCCATGAAGGCCGCCGAAGCCATCAGCCAGTTGGCGCTGTGCGTGGTTTTCCTGCAATACCCGGTGCTGGCACTGGTCATCAGCGAAGAAGACGAAGAGCAAGCCACCGACTTCATGATGGGCCTGCTCATCACCTACCGCGCCCTGTTCCACGATGAGGACGAAGACACGGCCGTTGAGTGGATCGGTAGCCCGACATTCCAGGCCGATTACAACAAGGCATCCGAGTTGCTGGTCAAACGGGACTCAAAAGGGCAGCGTTGAAGTGCACAAAAACGTCATGTCCACCTCAATAACGACAAGACAGCTCTAAACCGCAGGTTTCATCTAAAGCAGGCTTCAGCTTCTACCCGAGAATCCGATATAGCTGCGTACGCGCCTGCTCAAGGCGCCCCTCAGCGCAGCACATCGGATGAACTCGGAGCGGGTATGTATTTGAGAAACATGAAAATAGCCAAACGCACCCTGACCTGCTTCACGTTCATGGTTGCCATGGTTATAGGGCTCGGCATTTTCAACATCCAGCAAATGGGCAATATTCGCTCGGAAGGCCTGGAAATCGAAAATGACTCAATGCCTGGCATTGCATTGGGCGATGACATCACCCTCGCATTCGCCAACACCCGCATCGCCATCCTCAGAATGATCTCAAGAAGCCCTGCCGAGATAGAACAGGCTTATACCGAGTTGCTGAAGGAAGAAGACAAGTTCTACAACGCGGTCAAAGCCTACAAACCACTTATCAACACGGATACCGAGCAAACGCTGATCGCCAGCATCGAGTCCACCTACAAGGCCTATGCCGATGGTGCAGAGCGGGCGTACAAACTGATCAAGGACAACCAGCAAGATGCGGCGCGTCAGGTCATCAGGGTGGAAATGCCAAAAAGTGCAGAAGGCATGGCGGCTGCGCTCTCCAGACTGGAAAAAGTAAACGACGAGGCCGAAGCCGAATCCAGCGCAAGTGCGACAGCGGCGTATGAAAAAGCCAAGACCATCTCTGTTTCAGTCATGGTGCTGGCGGTACTGGCAACACTGGTCATGGCATGGCGTTTGACGCAAAGCCTTTCCGCACCGATCAATCAGGCCCTCAAGGCTTCGGAAATCTTTGCGTCGGGAGATCTGCGCCCGATCGATGTGGACAGTCGCGGTGTCGATGAAGTCGCCCTGCTGCTGCAATCGATGGAACGCATGCGGGAGAACCTGCGGGCCACCTTGAATCAGGTCGACGATGCAGCCCAACAGCTATCGTCAGCCACCAGCCAGATGAATGCGCTGATGGCCAGCAGCAACGCCGACCTGATAACCCAGAACAGTGAAATCGAAATGGCAGCCACTGCCGTGACCGAGATGAGCCAGGCCGTTGAAGAGGTTGCGCGTAGCGCGGTGTCGACTTCGGAAGAGTCGAAATCGTCTTCTCGCTCAGCACAGCAAGGGCAGGAAGAACTCAAGCAGACCGTCAACTCCATCACCGAGCTGACGAAGAATGTCGGCAGCGCTTCAGAGCAGGCCCAGCAACTGGCGAGTCGGACGCTGGAAATCAGCAAGGTCCTGGAAGTGATTCGCTCGGTATCCGAACAGACCAACCTGCTGGCCCTCAACGCCGCCATCGAAGCAGCTCGCGCCGGCGATGCAGGCCGTGGCTTCGCGGTGGTCGCCGACGAGGTTCGCGCACTGGCACACAGGACCAGTGAGTCGACTCAGGAAATTGAATCCATGATCGGCCATATCCAGCAAGGCACCAAAAGTACGGTATCCGCACTGGAGATCAGCACCGAACAGGCCCAACGCACCAAAAACCAGGCGGAGTCCGCAAACTCGGCATTGGCGATTATTGCCAACTCGGTGATGGTGATCGACGATCGCAACACCGTGATTGCCAGCGCGTCCGAAGAGCAGGCCCAAGTCGCACGCGAAGTGGACCGCAACCTGGTGCGCATCCGTGACCTTTCAGCACAATCAGCCGTAAGAGCTGATCAGACCAGCAGCGCAAGCCACGCCCTCGCGACACTGGCTACAGAGCTGAATACGACCCTGCGCCAGTTCAAGTTGTGAAGTCTCGCGGATGAGCGGATCGCACTCCCTCATCCGCGAATAGGCCAACGCACTCAATGCACAGGCATGCTTTGAATACCATCAATTGAGCCTTTTCCTGGCCACCTGATAGGCGACCTCATGATCACGTCGACCAACCGCAATCACGCTGACAACAAGCCTGGCATCAATGACTTCATAAACCAGTCTGATGCCACTGGCTCGCAACTTGATCTTGTAACACCCGGGCATATCTCGCAGCTTGTCAGCCTGAACCTTGGGCTCCAGTAATCGTGACCGCAGTTTTTTCAAAAGCTGAAGCTGAACTGTCTTGTCCAGGTCGTCGTATTCTTTTTTGGCCTCTATCAAAAACTCAAGCGTATAAGTTCCTGTGGCATGAGAGACCGACTTATCGTTTCTCTGCCTCGGCGATGAGGTCATTTATATCTACCTTCACAGTGCGGCCACCTCTGCGCTCTTTGATCTTGCGGGCAAGCGCAGCGTCATCGAGCAGGTCAAGAAGCTCTTCATATCGTTCTGGCGAAAGAATGTAGAAAGCAGGCTCATTACGATTAAGGATCACCATCGGGTCGCCATTGCTTTCACGATAAGTCCCCATAGGATCTTTCTTGAGGTCAGTCACAGACGCAGCGACTTCCGCCAGTAGTGCGTATGCCATTGTTTTTCTCCTGTCGACCCAAGGCCGAGCCACATAATGGTGCCCAAAAAAGCACTTTAAAAAGCATATTTAAATATACACAAAAACGGCCGTTCTCATTTATCAAGAACGACCGTTCAGGGTCATGCGCTATTTTTCGCTTCTACGGGGCTCAACTCAACGCCGCAGCTCCAACCCGTGAAGCCTTGCGGCGGCGGGAAACCAGCAGGCCTGCGGCGATCACGCTCAGGCTGAGCACGCCGGTGGCGATGATTTCATGGCGATGGTCTTCCTGAATCAGCATCACGGTCAGCACCGCAACGATGAAGAAGATCGCAGCCCAGGTCAGCCACGGGAACAGCCACATCTTGAAGTCGATGGCTTCACCTTTGGCGATACGTTTCTGACGCATGCGCAACTGGGAAACGGCGATCACCAGATACACCAGCAAGGCGATTGCGCCGGAACTGGCGAGCAGGAATTCAAACACGGCAGCCGGAGCAACATAGTTGGCAAACACGGTCAGGAAGGCAGCGGCAGTCGAAAGTATCACCGCCCAGTGAGGCGTGCCGCTCTTGCTGATGCGGGTAGACATTGCCGGAGCATCGCCACGCTTGCCCAGAGAGAACAGCATGCGCGAAGCGGTATACAGCGCAGAGTTCAGGCAACTGGTCACCGCCACCAGTACAACCAGATCCACGATCAGCTTGGCGTTGGGAATACCCATCACATCCAGCACCGTCTGATAGGAACCGACTTCAGCCAGACGGCTGTCGTTCCAGGGCACCAGCGACACAACGATAAAGATCGAAACCAGATAGAACAGGAAGATCCGCCAGATCACCGAATTGGTGGCCTTGGTGATCTGCTTGCCCGGGTTCTTGGACTCGGCGGCTGCAATAGTCACGATCTCGGTCCCCATGAAGGAGAACATCGTGGTCAACATCGCTGCCAATACCGCGCCCAGGCCGTTAGGCATGAAACCCTGAGTGTCGAACAAGTGGCTGACGCCGCTGACATTACTGGTCGGTAGCAGACCGAAAATCGCGACAACCCCCAGCACCACGAACGCAATGATCGCCACGACCTTGATCAATGCAAACCAGAACTCGAACTCGCCGTAGTTCTTGACGCTGAACAGATTGGTGGCCGTCAGCAGCAACGTAATCACCAGCGTGAACACCCAGATCCCCACATCGGGGAACCAGGCATGCAGGATGGTCGCGGCAGCGTTGGCCTCCAACGGAATCACCAGAACCCAGAACCACCAGTACAACCAACCGATGGTGAAACCGGCCCAGTGCCCGATGGCGCGGTCGGCATACGTGGAAAACGAACCGGTGTCAGGCGAGGCTACAGCCATTTCGGCCAGCATGCGCATCACCAGCACAACCAGCGTACCGGCTGCGGCATACGCGAGCAGCACGGCAGGACCTGCCTCGGCAATCGCATGGCCTGAACCTACGAACAGGCCTGCGCCGATCACACCGGCAATCGACAGCATCGTGATGTGTCGAGGTTTCAGCCCCTGTTCGAGCCCGGAAGAGTTAGCGGTACTGCTCATAAAACCACCTTTTGCAAGACGAGCGATGCACACCGAAGCGCTCGTAAAAAGAAAGCAACGGTGCCGTTCTTTATTCTTTACGCAAAAACTGCGCCAAAATATTTCAAAAGCGACGTCGCATAGAGAACAGAGGGCTCGCAGCCCTGAAAGTGCGGAAATGCCAGGAAGGATTTTTTATCAAGCCTGCAAGTTTTGTTACCTAACACCTCAGGACATACCCATATTGGCGCACCGAAAACACACACAAAAAACCAGACAAGCTCGCATATGGTGCGCAAGACCGTAAAAGCTACTTCCAACACCCAGCCAAAGCTGGCAACATCGCGCCCTTTTCGCGCATTCAGGCTATAAAGCGGGCATCAAACAGACGCATCCATTGCCTTGCGGCGACAGTCTGCTGCGATGATGCGACACCCCGCCGCATAACACTGCCCGCCAGACCTGACGCTGTTGGTTGTCTTTCGAGCCCTGTGCTAGCTTGGCGCTCGCCCCACTCGAAGGGCGTACAAAATATATGAGGTCCCCCCACATGGCCGAGGCCACGCCCGCCCTGGAAATCCGCAATCTGCACAAGCGCTATGGAAAGCTGGACGTGCTCAAAGGCATCTCGCTGACTGCTCGTGACGGTGATGTGATATCAATCCTGGGCTCATCCGGTTCCGGCAAGTCCACGCTGCTTCGCTGCATCAACCTGCTGGAAAACCCTCATCAGGGACAGATTCTGGTGGCAGGCGAAGAGCTGAAGCTCAAAGCCGCCAAGAATGGCGAGCTGGTCGCCGCCGACAACCGGCAGATCAATCGCATGCGCAGCGAGATCGGTTTTGTCTTTCAGAACTTCAATCTGTGGCCGCACATGAGCGTGCTCGACAACATCATCGAAGCACCGCGCCGCGTGCTGGGCCAAAGCAAGGCCGAAGCCATCGAAGTCGCTGAAGCGCTGCTGGCCAAGGTTGGCATCGCCGATAAACGACACGCTTATCCGGCACAGCTTTCCGGTGGTCAGCAACAACGCGCTGCCATCGCACGCACTCTGGCAATGCAGCCTAAAGTGATTCTGTTCGATGAGCCCACCTCCGCGCTGGACCCGGAAATGGTCCAGGAAGTGCTCAACGTCATCCGCGCACTGGCCGAAGAAGGCCGGACTATGCTGCTGGTGACCCACGAAATGAGTTTTGCACGACAAGTTTCCAGTGAAGTCGTCTTTTTGCATCAGGGACAGGTCGAAGAACAGGGCACACCACAGCAAGTATTCGAGAACCCGCTGTCGGTAAGGTGTAAACAATTCATGTCGAGCAACCGCTAACGGAGCAACCCCCATGCAGATGTACAAGAAGTTCCTGCTGGCAGCCGCTGTCACTGTCGCATTCACCAGCAGCGCTTTTGCTGAAACCCTGAAAATGGGCATCGAGGCCGCTTACCCACCGTTCAACAACAAGGACGCCAGCGGGCAAGTCGTCGGTTTCGACTACGAAATCGGCCAGGCCCTGTGCGCCAAGATGAAAGCCGAGTGTTCAGTCGTCACCTCTGACTGGGACGGCATCATTCCGGCGCTCAACTCCAGAAAGTTCGACTTCCTGATCTCGTCGCTGTCGATCACCGAAGAGCGCAAGCAGGCTGTGGACTTCACCGACCCGTACTACTCCAACAAGCTGCAGTTCATTGCGCCGAAAGACTCGCAGATCAACACCGAAAACGTCGAAGCCGCCAAGGCATCGCTCAAGGGCAAGATCATCGGAGCCCAGCGCGCTACGTTGTCCGGTACCTGGCTTGAAGACAAGCTGGGCGACAGCGTGACCGTCAAACTCTACGACACCCAGGAAAACGCCTACCTCGACCTGGCATCCGGCCGTGTCGACGCCATGCTGGCCGACAAATACGTCAGCTATGAATGGCTGAAAAGCGATGCAGGCAAAGGTTTCGAGTTCAAAGGCGATCCCGTCGAGCAGAACGACAAGATCGGCATCGCTGTGCGCAAGGGCGACCCGCTGCGCGAAAGGCTGAATGATGCACTGAAAGAAATCATCGCTGACGGCACCTACAAGAAGATCAACGACAAGTACTTCCCGTTCAGCATTCTCTGATCTGCCTGACGTGACCGTCGCGCCCTCTCTGAAGGCGTGACGGTCCGTCCCTAGCAAAGCCTGCCCATGAATATTGACCTCCAAGGATTCGGCCCGGCCCTTGCGGCTGGTGCGCTGATGACTGTTCAGCTTGCCCTTTCGGCCCTGTGTCTGGGCCTGATACTGGGGCTGCTCGGCGCCCTGGCAAAAACGTCGCCTTACAAGCCACTGCAATGGCTGGGCGGTACTTACTCGACGCTGGTGCGCGGTATTCCTGAATTGCTCTGGGTGTTGCTGATCTACTTCGGCACCGTCAACGGCATGCGCGCCCTGGGCGAAATGCTGGGTATCCCCGGCCTTGAACTCAACGCCTTTGCCGCGGGCGTCATAGCCCTTGGCCTGTGCTTCGGCGCCTATGCGACCGAGGTCTTTCGCGGGGCCATCCTGGCCATCCCCAAAGGCCATCGCGAAGCGGGTCTGGCGTTGGGCATGTCGCGTTCGCGCATCCTCTTCAAACTCATCCTGCCGCAGATGTGGCGCATCGCGCTGCCCGGCCTTGGCAACCTGTTCATGATTCTGATGAAAGACACCGCACTGGTTTCGGTGATCGGCCTGGAAGAAATCATGCGCCACTCGCAGATTGCCGTCAGTGTCACCAAGGAAGCCTTCGTGTTCTATCTGGTCGCAGCCTTCATGTACCTGGGCCTGACGATACTGGCCATGGTCGGTATGCACTTCCTGGAAAAACGTGCCGCTCGCGGCTTTGTGAGGAGCGGGTCATGAACTGGGAAGTCATCATCAAGTGGCTGCCAAAGCTGGCACAGGGCGCAACCCTGACGCTGGAGCTGGTGGCGATTGCGGTCATCGCCGGCCTGATCATCGCCATCCCGCTGGGCATCGCACGTTCGTCAAAACATCTGCACGTACGCGCCCTGCCTTACGCCTACATCTTCTTCTTTCGCGGCACGCCGCTGCTGGTGCAGTTGTTCCTGGTCTATTACGGCCTGGCGCAATTCGAGGCCGTGCGCAAAGGGCCGCTCTGGCCGTATCTGCGCGACCCGTTCTGGTGTGCCGTCATCACCATGACCCTGCACACCGCCGCTTACATTGCCGAGATCCTGCGTGGCGCGATTCAGGCCGTACCGGTGGGTGAAGTCGAGGCGGCGCGGGCGCTGGGCATGTCCAAATGGAAAGCGCTGTTCTACATCATCCTGCCCCGCGCAGCACGCATCGGCCTGCCGGCCTACAGCAACGAAGTGATCCTGATGCTCAAGGCCAGTGCCCTGGCGAGCACCGTCACTCTGCTGGAACTGACCGGCATGGCACGAACCATCATTGCCCGCACTTACCTGCCGGTGGAGATTTTCTTCGCAGCGGGCATGTTCTATCTGGTCATGGCTTACGTGCTGGTCCAGGGGTTCAGATTGCTGGAACGGATATTGCGCGTAGACGCCAGCCAAGGGCGCTGATATGAAGGGGGCTGGCTTTCATATAGTCAGCCCCTCTACACGGTCACCATCATGCCCTCTGACACTTGCTTGCAGGATGAACACCTTCGCAGCCGCTTTCGGGCGCTGGACAGCTTTCTGTTCGCGTACCAGTCGCTGTGGCGACCAAAGCCTTTCACACAAGCGCACATGCCGTGGGAACAGCAATATTCGGAACTGGCCACATGGCTGCGCCAGCGCACGCTGGATCAAGCCGAAACCGCGCACAATCACCCCGAACGTCTCGATGCGCCCTACCCCTTCAAGCAACTGGCGGACGAAGCCTTTGAGCTGGGGCAACTCGGCGAACTGCCTGCCTACCCGCTTGAACCGGTGGAGCCACGCCAGAGCGTCGATGTGCCGGGGCGTAAATGGCAACAGATCGAAGCCTTTGCCAGCCATCTGCAATTCCGGCAAAGCGCCACCCATTGGCTCGACTGGTGCTCGGGCAAAGGGCACCTGGGCCGTCGCCTGACACAAAGCGGACAGAAAGTGACCTGTCTGGAGCGCGACCCGGCCCTGATCGAGGCCGGTCGTAAACTCAGCGCACGCCAACACATCGAAGCTGAGCATGTGGAACAGGATGTCATGGCAGATGACACTTGGCGCCACCTCAAGCCCGAACACTCGCCCGTCGCCCTGCACGCCTGTGGCGATCTGCATGTGCAGTTGATGCATGTCGCTAGCCAGGCAGGCTGTGTGCATATGGCCATTGCTCCCTGCTGTTACAACCGCACCCGATTCGACGAATATCAGGCGCTGTCCAACGAAGGCCGCAGCTCAGCCTTGAAGCTGTCGCGGGACGAACTGGGCCTGCCATTGAGCGAAACCGTTACAGCGGGCGCTCGTGTCCGCCGCCAGCGCGACACATCCATGGCCCGGCGACTTGGGTTTGACCTGCTACAACGCCAGTTGCGCGGCATTGATGAATATTTGCCCACACCCTCGCTGCCCGTCAGTTGGCTGGACAAACCCTACAGCGACTACTGCCACGAACTGGCAGACCTGAAAAACCTTCCCGATCCGGGCCAGCAGGACTGGGCAGAACTGGAGGCCGCAGGCTGGAAGCGACTGGCAGAGGTGCGCAATCTGGAACTGGTGCGCAACCTGTTCCGTCGACCTCTGGAGTTATGGCTGGTCCTGGATCGAGCCATGTACGTGCAGGAGCATGGTTACAGCGTCAGCGTCGGCACTTTTTGCGACAGCCAACTCACCCCGCGCAACCTGCTGGTTCTGGCACAAAAGCAATGACCCGAATCAACGGAACATCCTGTGGATAACTCTGTTGATGAAAATTCAGACAAGCGTTCTAAAACCTTAGTGCGCCAGTTACTGAAGCGCCTTGTTTTTTCCTGACACCCCGGTCAGAAGCCGCGGAAAACGGCACTTCGCGACAAAATGCGAGCATCCGCACGGATCGGCGGAAAAATCGTTTTCATTCTGAACGGGTTGTGCATAAAGGCTCTGGGACGAGGTGTTTTTGAAGACGGCCTTCGCGAGCAAGCTCCCTCCCACAGTCTCAATATGGGGGGGCTTGCTCGCGAAAGATCGTGCATCAACTCGCTTCCACACACTCCAGTGATCGCTCCACCATCACCTTGGCCATTTCTGCCATATGCATGGCGGCAAAAGCCAGGTCGCGCTGCGAACCATTCAGATCGTCTCCCAGCTCATAGGCCGTTGCCGATGCACATCGCAGGAAATCCATCGCATGCAGCAACGTCGCCTCAAGGCTCATGAAATCAAATCCTTTGTCGTCTCCTTTTGGCGGACGACTTGTCGGCAGATAACAGGCCATGGCCCGCTTGACGACTGATTGATCGAAAACAGGCGCAGTGGACGCCTCGTTGAAAGGTGGATCAGGGGTAATCTTGACCATGCGTTTAGCTCTCCATTATGGAGCTGCCAACAGATCGCTACTAAACGAAAGGGTGGCAGCTGTACGCGAGTTAGTAGACCGGTGAGCTAAGAACCGGCGCACCCGGAGGTGCCAAGCGCACAGCCGCCATAACAGGCAGGCATGAAACGCCTGACAGAATGCGGTTGTGTTACGCCTTAACCCACTGGGCTACTAAACCCGATCGCTGATAAGCAGCGACCGACGCAGACTAGAAGCACAAACAGAGAGGCGCAAGCGGGCTGGGATTCTCTCGGAAATGTCTGTCAAAAGAAAGGGAACGGACCTGCAAGTTCAGGCCAAAAACGTTGCAAGGCATCACAAGACAGGCGATGAGGGGTGGCAGCCGTACACAGGTTAGTCGACCGGTGAGCTAAGAACCGGCGCACCCGAAGGTGCCCTGCGTACAGCCGCCATCAAGGAGTGAGCAGCGAGGTTTTATCTGCGCGCCAGTTCATGTTTGACGCATTGTTCATAGTAGGTTTGCTTGATGGCAGCGGGTTTGAGGCGAGACGAGCTTTTATAGGTCTGTTCCGTGATGCCCATGGCGGTCATGCGCATCCAGGGTTGAGGGAACTTGCGGGTCTGTAGTTTGTTGCGAGCACCATAGAGAGAAACCCCGGCAAGCTTCGACTCCTGAGCCCCCGCCGCAATACCCGAACCCCATGTGCATATCGAGCGCGTACTCTTGGTCAACTCCTTGGCCTGAACCCCGACCGAAACGCCGGCCAGGACAAACACCGCAACGGTCAATGCAAAACTCCGCATAGCGCCAGCACCCAAGCTTCTGAAAGGAAAGCGAGTTTGCCAATGAAACAGAAATCAAAGGGCCAGCTATGTGCTTCTTTTCAGGGATGTTTTTTGAATGTGGCGCTGGTTCGCGAATGAATTCGCTCCTACGGACAAACAGGGTGGCTGGGCTCCCGCAAGAGCCCACTTCCAAGGCCTCAAAACCTTGGTTTGACGGTCTTCCAGTCCGGCTTGTAACGCTGCATCTGTTTCACATCATCGCGCTGACGGATGCCGCAGCTCAGGTATTGGTCGTGTAGCTTGCCCAACTGGTCGTAATCCAGCTCCAGCCCAAGGCCCGGGGCGCGGGTGATTTTTACGCAACCGTCGACAATGGGTAGCTTGCCGCCTTTTATCACCTCTTCATCCGGCTCCTGCCAGGGGTAATGGGTGTCGCAGGCGTAATCCAGATTGGGGACCGAAGCGGCGACATGGGCCATGGCCATCAGGCTGATGCCCAAGTGCGAGTTGGAATGCATGGATACGCCAAGGCCAAAGGTCTGGCACATCTTCGACAATGCCTGGGTATCACGCAGTCCGCCCCAGTAATGGTGGTCGGCCAGAACGATCTGCACGCTGTTCAACGCCACGCTACGGCGGAACTCATCGAAGTCGGTCACGACCATATTGGTGGCCAACGGCAGACCGGTACGTTTGTGCAACTCGGACATGCCTTCGAGCGTTGGCGTCGGGTCTTCGTAATATTGCAGATCATCGCCCAGCAATTCGGCCATGCGAATGGAGGTTTCCAGTGACCAGTTGGCATTGGGGTCGATACGCAGCGGGTAACCGGGGAATGCCCTCTTCAGGGCCTTGATACAGGAGACTTCATGCTCAGGTTCCAGCGCACCGGCCTTGAGCTTGATGCTCTTGAAGCCATACGCCTCGATCATGCGCCGGGCCTGGGCCACGATCTGTTCTTCGTTCAGGGCTTCGCCCCAGTTGTCCGGTTTGTAGGGCGAATCGATGTGCTGGGCGTACTTGAAGAACAGATAGGCGCTGAACGGCACTTCATCACGAATCGCGCCGCCCAACAGATCCACCAGCGGCACATTCAGGTAATGGGCCTGAAGGTCCAGAAACGCGACCTCAAATGCCGAGTAAGCGTTGCTGACCGCCTTGCTGGCATGGGAGCCGGGCGCCAGTTCCGCACCGGCCAGGCTGTCGGTCTTGTTGGCGGCGACAGTGGCCTGCACGATGGCGCGCAACTGGTTGAGATTGAACGGATCAAGGCCGATCAACTGGTCTTTCACACGCTCCTGAATCGCTAGCGCCGGAGCGTCACCATAGCTCTCGCCCAAACCTATATAGCCGTTGTCGCTCTCGATCTCGATGATCGAGCGCAGCGCGAAGGGTTCGTGAATGCCGCTGGCATTGAGCAGCGGCGGATCGCGAAAGGCGATGGGGGTCACGGTCACTCTTTTGATTTTCAAGGTAAGGCTCCTGATCCTGGTATCAGTGTGTTGCCGCGCGCTCAGGCACGGCCGCTTCGACGGGTTTGCCATGGCGGCTGACGGGCGTTGTGCGAGCAAAGAAGATCACTACGGCGGCCAACAGCGAGGTCGCTGCCAATCCGTACAGGCCACCCTCGATCGAGCCGGTGGTCTGTTCCAGAATTCCGAACGTCGTAGGCGCAACAAAGCCGCCAAGATTGCCGATGGAGTTGATAAACGCGATCACCGCTGCCGCGATGCGAGCGTCCAGATAGCTTTGCGGGATCGGCCAGAACAGCGCGGATGCAGCCTTGAAGCCGATGGCGGCAAAGCAGATCGCGACGAAGGCAAAAACAGGCCCGCCGGTTGTCGACATGAACATGCCAAACGAAGCGATAACCAGCGTCAGCGCAACCCAGGCCTGTTGAAATTTCCATTTGCTGGCCATGGCAGCAAAGCCGTACATCGCCACGATGGAGATGATCCAGGGCACCGAGTTGAACAGCCCGACCTGGAAGTCGCCCAGGCTGCCCATTTTCTTGATCATGCTGGGCAACCAGAAGGTCGCGCCGTAGATCGTCAGGGCGATGGAAAAGTAGATGAAGCAGAACAGCGCGATCTGCCGGTCAGCCAGCAGCTTGAACATCGAAGGCCTGGCGACCTGCACGGCCTCACGCTCGCGTTGCTCCTGGGCAATCGCGGCAATCAGTACGCTTTTCTCTTCCTCGCTCAGCCATTTCGCTTCACTCGGATGGGATTGCAGCCAGAACCAGACAAAACCGCAGAGCAGAACGGAGGCAAACCCTTCGATCAGAAACATCCACTGCCAGCCATGCAGGCCCAGACCGTTGATATGCAACAGCGCACCGGAAACCGGCCCGGAAATCACCGAGGCAATGGCCGAACCGCTGAGGAAAACCGCCATGGTCTTGCCACGCTCGGAAGACGGCAGCCATTGGGTGAAGTAGTAAATGATGCCGGGGAAAAACCCGGCTTCGGCCGCACCGAGGATAAAGCGCAGGACATAGAAACTGGTTTCGCCCCGCACAAAGGCCATGGCCATGGCCGCTGCGCCCCAGGTGAACATGATGCGCGTCAGCCAGACACGGGCACCGTAGCGCTGCAGCAACATGTTGGAAGGGACCTCGAACAGCGCGTAGCCCACGAAAAACAACCCGGCACCCAGCCCATAGGCTGCGGCACCAATACCCAGGTCGGTTTCCAGATGGCTGCGCACAAAGCCGATGTTGACGCGGTCGATGTAATTGACGATGAACATCACCACGAACAACGGCAGCACATGGCGTTTGACTTTGGCCGCTGCCCGGGCAAGCACAGGAGCATCGGTGGGGCTCTGGAGGCTCTTCAAGATACGACTCCCGTTCATTGTTTTTTTAGGGACGAGTCGATCATGGACGCGGCGATTGATCCCGTCTAATCTAACTTGGCATTCCATTGATACCCGGATTAGATCAATGTTCGAGCTCACTCAACTGCGCTGCTTCACCACTGTCGCGACTGAACTCAACTTCCGCCGCGCCGCCGAACGGCTGAACATGACCCAGCCGCCGCTCAGTCGGCAGATTCAGTTGCTGGAACATCACCTCGGGGTCGACCTGTTTACCCGTAACACCCGCAATGTCGCCTTGACCGCAGCAGGCCGCGCCTTCTTTGTCGAAGCCCAGAACCTGCTGGAGCGCGCCCAACAGGCTGCCGCCACGGCCAGGCGATTCGCCGAAGGTGATATCGGCTCAGTGAATATCAGCTTCGTCGGCAGTGCGGTGTATGAGTTTCTGCCCAAGGTCATCGCAGAAGCGCGACTCAAGCAGCCCCACGTCAGAATCAACTTGTCGGAAATGAACACTTATCAGCAACACGAAGCTCTTCGTGCGCGCCGCATCGACCTGGGCATCGTGCGCACCCCGCTGCTGGAACCCGGCTACGCCACCGAATGCCTGGTGCGCGAACCCTTCGTGCTGGCTGTACCTTGCAGCCATCGTCTGGCCGACAGTAAAACCGTGTCGGTCCAGGACCTCGATGCGCAGCCGTTCCTCATGTACTCCCACTCAGCCTACCCGCCGTTCAACGAACTGCTGACCGGCATGCTCCGCTCTGCCCGCGTTGCTCCGGAATATGTGCAATGGCTTGGCTCGTCACTGACCATCCTGGCGCTGGTCAATGCGGGAATGGGGCTGGCGCTGGTCCCGCGCTGCGCAACCAGCGTGGTATTCAAGAACGTGGTGTTCCGGGATATCGATCTGGGGGAAGGCGTACAGAGCGAACTGCATCTGATCTGGACCGAAAACAACGACAACCCGGCCTTTGCAATGCTGCTGGAGGGGATCCGCAAAGCTGTGCGCGAAGGATGGGGCGACAGCAGTCATTAGGGTTTACGTACCGGACGAGGGCTTATAGGATAGCCGCGCTAGTTTTTTCTGTTAGTTCCCTTGGACAATAACCGCAATTGCCTGGCTATTGAGTCAATAGCCATAGCGTATGTCTGTGGGAGCCAATCAGGAAACATAAAGAAACAATTAAATACGAGTACGCTTCCTTGCGCGCGTTTCCAAGCGATTACTGAGTACATGACGATGAGCAATCCTGATTCTGTATCTGATAAAACACCTACCTTCAGCATTGCCATAGTCAATTACAAGACTCTCGAAATTACCAAGATTTGTCTGGATCTGCTGCAACAGCACCTGGGCGGCACCCCGAATCAGGTCTGGGTAGTGGACAACGATTCAGCCGATGACAGCACTGAATACCTGCGCACTCTGGACTGGATCAACCTCATCGAGCGTAAAAGCCCTGGCCCGGAAAGCGGCCATATCGCCCACGGCAAAGCCCTCGATATGATCCTTGAGCGGGTCGAAACCGATTACCTTTTCCTGCTGCACACCGATACATTCATTTTCGACAAACACGTATTTTCGATGATGCTGGACAAGATCATCCAGAACCCGAAAGTTGCGGCAGTCGGCTGTGTAGAGCAACTAAATCGTGGCACCGCCAGAACCATCTGGCGCTTCAGCTCCCGACTGTTCAAACACCACTTCCGCCGCCTGAAACTCTCTCTGGGCCTGCGCTCCAAACAGCCCAAGCCTTATCGCGAAGAACACCTGAAAAGCTTCTGCACCCTCTGGAACACCAAGCTCATGAAGCAGCACGGCCTGCACTTCCAGATGGATGATCGGGTACCGGGTTATACCCTGCAGGACACCATGATCCAGCTCGGCTATGACATCGAGTTTCTGTCGCCACGCAAGATATTCAGCTACCTGGACCACATCCAGGCAGGTACTGTCTCGGCAGCCGGTGGTTATGACACGACCCATCGACGGGTCAAGATGTACAACGATATCCTGCGACGTATCAACAAGAGCAATGCCAACGGGCAAAGCGCGTCGACAATGAACACGTGATGACTTTCCAACTATTGGAGCGGCAATGACTGCAACTCAACAAACACTGCCGATCACCTTGGCTCCAGAGCTTGATTTTGACCTGGCTGCCGCTGGCGAGCTGGGTCAGTCGCTGACCGATACCTATACCCAGGCTGCACCCTTTGCGCATATCGTCCTCGACGACTTTTTACCGCAAGACCTGATCGCCAGCATCTGCGAGCACTTCCCCGCCGAGCCGACCGACAACGAAATGCTCTACGAGCGCGGCTACAAAGGGCAGCACAAAAGGCAGATCAGCCCCAATGAATGCGACCCTCATCTGAAGAAAGTCTTCAACGCCTTCAACTCGGCACCCATGCTGCACTTTCTTGAAAAGCTCACCGGCATCGAAGGCCTGATACCTGACCCGTATTTCACAGGCGGCGGCCTGCATGAAACCAAAAAGGGCGGCTTCCTGGGCGTGCATTCGGACTTTCGGCTGAACAAAAAGCTCAATGTCGATCGCCGGATCAACGCCATCATTTACCTCAACCCGGACTGGAAAGAGGAATACGGCGGCAACCTGGAACTCTGGGATGTGGACATGCGCACATGCCTGAAAAAAGTCCTGCCCATCTACAACCGCTGCGTGATCTTCAACACCGACGCCGACAGCAACCACGGCCACCCGGAACCCCTGACGACGCCCGAGCACATCACCCGCCGCTCAATCGCGCTTTATTACTACACTGCCTCAAAAGGGCCGGTCGACCCCACGCAAAGAAACAAGACCCACTACAAGCCAAGGCCCAAAGACCTGCTAAGCCCCAGGTACTACCTGAACAAACTCATCAGAAAGAAAAACTGAGGGGGGCGTCGCCAAGGTCAAAACTGATCGTTTCTCAGATTGGAAAACTGCGCATTGCGATTCTGTAGCTTGCGCAGTGTCAGTTTGTAGACGCTGGATTTGACCTGGCTGCCCATCGGCGTTTCTTCGAGCAGGATCCGGTTCGAGGCATAGGCACAGCCGGTGTTGATCATCTTGTACTTGAGCTGGTACAGGCCGGCATCCATCTTGGAGAACGCGAACACCGCACCGGCCGGGATGAATGCATGCCGAAAGGCATTGCGACCCACTGCATCCGTGACCTTGGCGTAAACCGCCGACTCACCGCCCGTATTGTCGATGATGATCTGCGACCAGCCGTTGTCCTTGCGCAGCGGCATATCCTTCACATAACCCGCCTTCTGCGGCCATGCAGCGCCCATTGGATCGAGATCCGGTATCACGCACTCGGGTTGTGCCGGGTCCACCAGCTTGATCGGACTCCCCACTGGCGCATCCACTGGAGCAGGCGCTGGCTTGACCCACGTGTGAGCAACCGGCAAGGCCTCGGTAGGCACGTAGGCTTTGCCTGCATCCGGGTCATAACCCATCCAGACACCGGCCCCGCAAAAAATCATGAACACCAACGCCCAGCGCAGCACGCTACGCCGACGTTTACGGCCTGTTGGCCTGGATGGCGGCGGGCTCGCCTGAGCCGCCCGAGGCGGCGGTGAAGCAGGCTGAGGCCTGTGGGCAGGACCTGCGGCCGCATAAGCACTGGCAGCGCGCGCACCACTGGTCTGAAGCTGCCGACTCCGGATATAGGCTTCCCTGGCCTTCTGTTCCTCATAAGCGAGCTGCGCGTCATAAGCCGCGCGCTTTGCAGCATCTGCCAACACATCATGAGATGCATTGATAATGCACATCAGATCCGAAGCGTCGGGAGCCGGGTTTCTGTCCGGATGCAGCTGCTGCGCCAGCTTGCGATAAGCCTTCTTGATCTGTTCAGGAGAGGCATCGCGAGCGACCTTGAGCTGCTCGTAATGAGTAAGTGTTCTTTGCATATGTCTTGCAATCCATGGCGGCATGCCATTTAACAAGCTCTATATCGGCAAGATTTCCTCTTACATCAGTCTCATGTGGCCAGCGGACAGACTGAAATGCCCGGATCCTTGGATCCGGGCATTTTTGAAGCATTAGTTCAGATTAAAAATGACCACTTTCCAGACAACCCCCGACCAGCGGTTTACTGCACTACCGTAGCCAGGTCTCGATCCCTCGAATACCAACGACAATCCTTGTCTTGTCGGCTGAAAAGCCAACAACCCTTTCCGTTACTGCCAGTGGTCCGGGCCGTTGAAACCAAGCTTATGCAAGCCCCGGCAGCCCCGCAAACGGTGGCAAATGGCCGATCTCTATCCCGAGAGGAATACCAGTCCGAATGGCCACTATTCCTCAAGTACCTGATTCAAAAGGCCTACTCAAAAAGTCCGAATACCACACAAGCATCAGCCTCCTGCCAAAGCCCCCAAGACAACGCCCACCCTCCTCACTTTCAACACCACCCTCCAGCCCCATCGCCCAGCAACCGGGGAAATTGCCTACGCACCGACCTCCAGCTATCCTGCATTCAGGCCATGAGCCACAAGGGCTTTCAGTTTTTTTCAACCGAATCAGACAGCTAGGCTTTACAAGCGCAACAGACTCTATATACTCGCAGCCCATTACGCCGGTATAGCTCAGTTGGTAGAGCAACTGACTTGTAATCAGTAGGTCCCGGGTTCGACTCCTGGTGCCGGCACCATACGAAGTACCAAGAAAGGCTCACCGAAAGGTGGGCCTTTCTTGTTTGTGGCGCAGTTTGTGGGAGGGAGCTTGCTCGCGACGGGGCCAGTGAAACTCTCGACCCCATTAGCCCAGACTTCCACCAGCTGTAGGACTCTTCTGAACTTCGAGGATACCCGCAGCAACCGCTTGTAGATGCCCGACGCCGCGACTACCTTCCTGCCTGTCGCGAAACCAGCGACCGGGTTTAGTCGCCCGAACATCGTCAAGCCAGAATGCGCCCTATCCCGCGCCCGCGTCCTTGAGACCGGCGTGATGTTTTATGGTGGCTATGCACGGGGCACCTTCGGGTGCGCCGGGTGCTTGACGTCCCGGTCGACTAACCCGCGCATAGCCGCCACCTTTCGTTTAGTCGCGAAACGTGATGGCTCAACCACGTCAAGGAGTCACCATGATCAGCACTACGCCACACCCACCTCACGACATCAGCGTCGGCCTGTTCAACGTAAAGCCAGGCATCAAGATTGAAGATGCTCTGGGGCTTGCCTCTGAATATCTACTTTGCGCAGGGGCAACCGCTTACGAGACTGTGGATAACAGCACAAAGGAGTTTCGGCCATTGGCCCAGGCAGTGGTGCATCAGATAGAGGCAGCGCGGGCATTGGTTCAGGCGGCGGTGGCGGAGTTGGAAGGTAGGAAGAAGGCGGTATGAAAGTCTGTATGAGTTCGTGCCCTGTGATGGATGCCTACTTTTAACAGGGTCTTCCCTTCCTAGGTGCCCTGAGGCACCTATCAGCTTGGCCATTTCTTGCGCCAACCTTCGCCCGTCTCTTTCTTCAGAAAAAAGACGGGCGCTCCTACTGCTGCAGCCCAACTCGTATGAGGCTTTGCGGCATTCCCCCTCGTAACAATCGGCGTGACAAACACCGATGTCACCAACAACAGCGATGCAGATGATGGTGCCTCAGACCAGGGAATGGACTGCATCTGACTGACAGTCAGGCACGCCCCGGTCATCGAAGTGCTGCTTGCACATGGCTCAGGATCTTCAGGCGCTGGTCTCGTCAGCCAGTGCTGCCTCTACCCGCCCACTTCTTCGGAAGTGTTCAGGAGGCAAGATCATGGGATGCCCAAGCTCCCGGTCGTAAGGAGGCGCAAGTCCCGCGTTAGTGGACACCCCTCACAGGTCGCAGGGGCCTTGATCCCTGATAACACTCAACATTCTTGGCGGGATGACGTGGGGACTACTCTAGATCTAGCTGCTAAAGGCTATTTCTAATAGCGTTGATTGAACATCACGGTGAATTTGTGACGGGCAGTTGTGCCGTCCCGAAAACACTGCCCCCGTACTGTTAATTTTCGTAATCGATTCAGTCGGACCCACTGCAGGCTGGAAAATGGATATCAGGCTCGGCCAAGCTGGCCGGCCAGTGGTCAACCCTGGTCTTGATACAAAGGCACGCCAACCCACCATAGAAATCCTTATATTTAAATTAGTTAATTAAATTATTGACTTTTTAGATAACACTCGACACCTTGAGTGCAAGAAAACTACTTTCATCCACAACCTCAAAAAAACAGCACGCGAAGACACCGCCATAGTTTTTAAGTCGACAGGCCGAGTTACCAATTAGTCATTACCGTCACAGGCTACCGCTACCATTGGCCTGTGTGCCGACTAAACAGGGGTTGTCAAAGCTAGCAGATTCAAGCAATATCAACGAATAAAGGCTAATACCACTACGCTAAGTTCAGGGAAGACGCGATGCCAGGGAAAAAATATCGCCATCTGAATATTTTCTTGAAAAAACCCGAAGTCACCTACAATGGCTTTGCTGATCTTCTCGCTGCAGACAAAGATGTAGTGGGATATGAGACCGCCTCAAACCTTGATCTTAATGGCGTGTTATACGTAAAGCGTGCAACTGAAAAAAAGCCAAATTGGTCAGACATAGCTGACGAAATTGCTGGACAAACCGTTGCGGATATCGGCAACAAATCCAGTTCCGCGGTTCTATTCATAAGGGTTGATAATGATGTATTTGCAATAGCCTTCGGTTATGGCAGGCACTTAATAGATCTATCATTTTTTGTCCAAGATTTTGGGCTTAAAACAGCATTAAATACTCTTGATCATGAAAACCTTCGAAGTGTTGACATACATACCCTTGACGATCAGCCTGTGCAGAAAAGGTCACAAGCCACGCGAGACTCTGAAATAAGTGTTTTTGGCATCGATATTTCTAAAGACATTTTGCGAGCGGTCACAGGCACTCCAAAAACTGGCGTCGAATTTAAGAATATATCGGGTGGTGACGCTATGTTTTCTTTCGGAATAGAAATGGAGATAGGCGATCTAACCGATATAGCCAGGAAGCTGAAATCTCAATATCAAAAAAATGACTACAAAGCTAACTTTCTATGGGTTGATAACGTCAGAAAAGTCAAGGAAAAGTCTCAAATAGATCATTTTGATGCTATTCTATTGGCAGCCATTAAAGCTCGCGACTCAAATTTAGTTTTAACTTTGCCTGAAATTGAAAAGTGGGATTCAATCGCGGGATTCAGCTTTACACGCACAAAATCAAATCAAACGCCCACAATTTCCACCGACCTATACTTGGCTAATATCGACGCCTCTAAGGTCTCTATCGAATCAATTAAACGGGACCAGCTACATGTTTTTGACATACACGACAATGAGTTTAGCCACTCGATTTACAAATGCATATACTACGAAGTCTCTGAAGCAAACAAAACCACAATAATTTTTGGTGGCACGTGGTATGAAATTGACAACTCGTTCATGGGAAGAACGAATGCAAGCTTGACGCAGATCGCCGTTTCACCTCTTCGATTCCCGCAAATTCACACATGGGAAGAAAGCAATAAATCCAAAATCGAAGCAGAGGGCGACTATAACATCAGAGCGGCTCAAGCGCATAGCTATTACTTACTAGATAAAAGACTTATTAAAAGTAACAAATCAACAAGCTCCGTTGAGCTATGCGACCTGCTCACATCAGCAAAACAGTTTATCCATGTAAAGCATCGAAAAGGTGGTTCAGCCGGATTGAGTCATCTTTTTGCTCAAGGCAGTGTCGCTGCAGAAATATTGCTCGGAGACCGTGACTTTAGAAAATCAGCCAGAAAAGTTCTTGGCACGTTCGGTAATGCCGCTCGAGACCTCGTACCAATTGATAATTTTAAGAGTTCGGATTACGAGGTAGTATTTTTAATACTTGGAGATGAGCCAACCACGGTAAAAGATAACTTACCTTTTTTTAGCAAGGTAAATTTAGTGCGCGCCTACGACAATCTTTCCCAGCGTGGTTATACTGTGTCCATTTCAGCCGCATCAAAAATAGAAAGACCTCAGGCCAACCCATGATTTATAAGTAGAGCCTTACACCTCATCAAGCCAGCGTGGCTGCCCGGGTAAACACTATAAACGGTTGCTTGCCTATGAGGGCTACGACGCTGATGATGAGGCGTGATAAGGGGCTGCAAATAAATCGCAAGCAGGCAGGCCAGCAACCATACTGATAAGAGCAATTGATACTGGCGCCCCTACACTATTACTTTGGAGGAAGTCTCCTTCGGCGATGGCTCAGCTTGAAGCCCTCAGGTAGTGGCTTGAATAAATCATCGCTCTGAGGCCATCTTTTTGCCCGGCTTTGGAACGCTCGAAGCGCGTCTATATCCAAAGTTGCCGCAATGATAAAATCATTATCGCCACCACGTACGCGAGCCAACTCTCGCATATGGGGCTCTTTAGAAGGCGCCCTCACGCGACTATCTCCATACTTCCTGTTGTTAGCCAAAATAGTATATGCATGGACATCTAGAGCAGCCGACTCTATAAGTGCCGAAAAAGTCTCAAGATCCTTATTCCAGCTCAACACCATAAGAGCATCAACCTTGCCTTGAAAGTCTACTCTCGCCTTACTATTTTGCAATTCCGAACAAACCATAACCCCAAAACAAGCGCCATTATGAATATAAACTGGCTTGCTCGAAATTTTTTTCAGTTTTCCGTAAGCCCAGTACTTACCATAAATTGCAGTAAGCTGCTGATCCTCACCTACGGCAGGTTGAAGCTTAGGCTGCCTAATTATAACGGAGGCAGGGAAGCCAAGGCGATTGTCAGCTAGGACAAGATATGCCTCACTAATCACTTTGTTCTTTGGATAATGCCGATACTCAGTACCAGCTACCAAACTAATTCCTACAGCGCTAAGTCTCCCTGCTATACTATCAACCCACCTCAACGGTACAGAAAGTTCTGGAAAAAGCACGTAGTCTGGCTTTGGGCTAAGCTGAATAGCTTGATTAACAAGTTCGGCAATTCTACTGTATCTTTCCAACGAGAGATTTGGCTTATCACAAGCCGTAGCTGCCCAGGAACTATCATCTGTTTTAATATTAGTTAAAGCCACTACAACTTTTGACTTTCGCTTAGTCCCTATATGCAAATAATTTCCTGTATCTGCTGCTTCGCTCTTCCCCTCCTGCTCTAACGCTAGCAATGTAGGCTGTATCCAAACTCCTCTTAGAGCCTGCACGTATTTCGCCCAAATAGCCGCCGGACTTTCTGTGAATACCTCACGACTATTCCCCGGGAGCCCTACACATTCAGGGGCAAGTTCTGCAATCTCAGCTGGCGTAAGTGGCCTTGTTGGAAATAGATAAGGCATTAAGCTCTCTTGTTTGCGTGCCGCCGCCGTTACCTTGTGGAGCCGAGATCGTCTGGTTGACTTCAAAAACAGCTTCAAAGCATCAACATCAATTAGTTCAGAACTTGCCAGTAAGCTAGAAATGAATTTTTCATCATTTCCTGAATTTTCAACAACTAAATCTTGGACTGACCGAATATTTAGAATACGCTTATAAGGCTCTTTAGCGAGATCAGCCATAGCAATTAGAGGTGCCTTCTTATAAAAATCTTCTGAACCTATTCGGAAATCCAATATATCTCCGAAATCAGTCAACGCCTCAATAATCACTTGTAAAAACAATTCAGCTAAACGTGCCTCCTTCTTTGGACGATTTTGATTTAGCAGCTTCTTGGGATCATAGTAACGCGCAGCCGCGTCGACAAACATCCAAGCGAGCGTTCCTTTTACATAACGCCAAAGCTCATTACCTGCTTTTGCTTCAGTGCCATTTAAACCAATTAACTTACCCGGCTTAACATGTGCCGCCAACTGGTCAATCGCGGAAAATGCGCGTACTACAATCTGCTCTGCGTGCTCCCACTCATTCAAACTAATTGCAAAACCAAGGAGCCTAGGCAAGTAGACAAAGTGAGCAAAAATATTCTCAGGCCGTACAATATGGTTGTGTGCGAACTGATAAAATTCCTCACGCTGTTTCACCCACTCATTTGGAGGTAAATCTCTCGCCAGCGTCTCTACATGGCGCAATTGCAAAGACCAGCTCAGCCTCCGAATTGTCAACCCATCTGCTCTTCGTAGAGTGTCTGCCTGATCACCTACACTCCCTGCTGCTGAAAGCACTCGAGCTGCTGTAGAATCCTCTAGCTGATCTGGAGAAGGCATCAAGCGATGCTCGCTAGACAGCTCGTAAATCTCTTTCTCAATGCTATCTAGCAAATCAAGGCCAGCTCGACCATGCAGGACAAATAGCTTCTGTTTCTCTGCCTGCAGCTTGATCTTAGTTTTCTTTTGCAACTCCTCCCCTTGCTGAATTTCCCACAATTTTTCGTCTTTATTTCGTTGCCTTCCCTCGTCGTCCGATTCTTGAAAAATGCAATCCTCACCTAATCGGCTCTGCAAAAAGAACATGAACTCTTTAGCACTGGTAATATTCCCTGTATCATGCAGCACGATAAACATATCATCTACATACCTACCATAATGGATAGGAGCAATTTCTTCTCTTATCAATCTATCCCAGTGGCTCAACAATACATTAGATATTATTCGAGTTGCCGTCAAACCAATCACCAGTCCACCAGGGATCTCAACAGCTTCTTTAACCAATTTTTCGCTAAAATCCTGCGCCCCCTTTGACCAGTTCGACAGAAACTGCGCCAACACCTTGGTAAACTGTTGTTCATCCCTTGAAAGTTCGATCCCTAATTTTTTCTGTAGCTCCGGAGCAGCAATTGCAAGTGGATCTACAAAATGATAGTAACTTTTCAGGTCTAAGGACACAGCAATCACATCTCGATCTTTCTCAAGCTCGTATCGAATTGCTCTCAAGCCATCATTACGCCATTTTTGGTAAGGTTGGAAGTATGGAGTAAATGAACCAACTGCTCGCACATGAAATGGTTTATGGGAATTTTTATCTAAACTTTCGTCATCCCTAACGCGCTTCAGGCGGGCCCCATAGCAATCTTGACCTAGACAAGCATCAAACTTGTGGCCCACCATGTTTATCCAAAGTGCAGAAACCACATGCGCATCTACCGGAAAATCGCCAACGATCCGAAACTCCGGAACGACATCACTATTGCTTTTTATATGTTCAAATGCTCTCACTGGGCAAGAAAAATGAATATGCCCCTTAGACCCATTTCGCTTAGGATCAATGCTAAGTTTTTTGGGGAGAATTCGATATTCACCTAGCATTCTATCGTCATCAAAAAAGCCAGACTTTGAGATCAATCTTTCCAACAATAAATTTAGATTACCAAGTAAGTCTTGCTCATACTCTGCAAATTTAATGGCAGCCGGAAATGTATTCTCAAAAAAACAGTCAGCCTTTGCTTTTCTATAAGCAACTAGTAAATCTTCAATCGTTATCTTGCCCCAACCTTTAAAAACCGCTGCATACCCCATACGTTCTTCCTTGCAACAAGACTACTGTGATAGCTGTGAGTTTAATGCAGAGCATCCTCTCTAAACAAGCTCACAAGCTATCGCCTAATAAATCCCAAAATTAATAAGTAAAAAATCAGCAGCCATTCAGAGATGGTCAACTTATTTCGGCAATTCCGCATGGACAGTTGAAGCTGAGCCGCAGCAGCTAATAAATCTCACCCCCCCAACGCAGGCGAGACCTGACCCCTTCGCGAGATTACTGATCGTAAGGGTATTTTTAGCGATAGATTTTTGAGTAGAACCTAATAGTATTCATAAAAATCAATCACTTGCATCATGTTTCGATTCCTGGTGCCGCAATACGCAATTCCCCAAAAAAACTTGCAGAAAGGAAGGCCTTTCTCACTCTCGGTAGCTTTTCACTGATATTCCAACACCCAGGCTGTAATCTCCTCTGAACTTCAACCCTCCAACCTCTCTGCTACCTTCCGATCAACGACCCGCGATTTCAATATCGGCCTTTTCAATGTAAAGCCCGGTATCAAAATCGAGGATGCTTTAGTGCTCGCTTCCGAATATCTGCTATGCGCAGCGGCGACTGCTTATGAGACGGTGGATAACAGTACAAAGGAATTCCGGCCCTTGGCGCAGGCGGTAGTGCATCAGATAGAGGCAGCGCGGGCGCTGGTTGAAGCTTCGGTGGCGGGCTTGGAGTGTAAGCAGGGCAATCAGTAAACCCTGAGCTGTCTGCACCTGTCTTTCACGCTGAGAAGACAGGTGCTTTTGTGAGCATTGCCCAGCTATCGCATAGCTCCATACGAAGTGCCAAGTCGCATCACAGCCTTTACCTCATAACCTCAGCTCTTCACCTGAGTCATTCGCAGCCAGCCATGTCGTGGAAATTCCAATGGCACGGGGCGACGACAAACTGAGTCTCTGAAAAGCCAGGGTATAGAGCGCTATACCGTCGGTAATCAACCGATGAGCCAATCGTTCCTGCTCCTGATCACGAAAGGCCACACATCGGGCACCGTCCAGACAGAGCCGGGCGGCAACACGAAAATGGGCCGCAGCTTCATCAGGCTTGAGAGACGCCAATCTGATCAGGTCGTAAGGTGGAAGGCGGGACAGTAGTGAGCGATCAATCATGAAGGGAACCTCCGTGATCGAAGTGCAATAAGGTCTGACGTAGCGGGCGGTGCCCGTGCGTAAAAGGGGGGTAAGCCAGCATCCTTGGTTCCTCAGACGGATTAAGGAACTGCCATCCACCGTTGCGACACGGAAAAAGGGTGGCAGACCGTACGAGGGTCGCAAACCGGTGTCTGAGGAAACCGGCCAGACCGAAGCCTGCCCCGCACGGTCCGCCATAGAAATACGCTAGCTGGACACTAGAAGCGCCAGCTAGAGAGCTATGGCACGAAACCGCGCCTCAGAAACACATCAGGTTGCGACACCCGACCACAGGATTGACTGTGGCGAGACTAGGCTAGCGGCAGGCTTGCAAATCTAATAGTCGGACCACGCCCACGCAATCAACGTATGTGTCTTGTTGTTTCGTAGGCTTTTTCTGGCAGTGCTTTCTAACCAATACCTGCCAGCCCAGACACAATTGACAGCAGAGGATGTCAGCCCAACCAATCAGGAAACAACAACCCTCTCAACCTTGGCCTCATCAATTGCATCAACCGCAGCAGCACTCGTAACCGCCGACTTCCGTTTCCGTGCATCGCGAAGCTGCATCCAGAGCAGGCTTGCGGCGAGGAAGGCGGCAACGGTGAGGGTCAGCCACAACACGATCAGCAGGTTGAAGGAAACGCCGTTGTTCAGTTCGCGGAAGATGCCGAGTGCAAATGCGGTGTACCAGGAGATCGCGGACAGAGCGCCTGAAACCAGGAATATGGCGATACGGCTACGCGAAACGCCATCCAGGATCGGTCGGCTCATGTCGCGCAACACGACGGGCAATACGAATACATGGATAAGCATGCCATTGAGTGTCAGGGCCGAGACGATGCATATCTTTGCCCAGAGTTTGGGGTTGCCGAGCTTTTCCGGGGATTCAAGGCTGTAGAGGGCGAGAAACCCCAGGCCGGAAAGCCAAAGAAGGCCAAGGCCTATGGCGACCACGGTACTGATGAAGGTGAAAGTGCTCTTGATTTCAGCCGGCAAACTGCCCTTGCGCATCCAGCGAAGGATCCAGTAATCCAGCATGGTCGCGCCGCCCAGGCCGAAGCACAGGCCGAGAAGATGAAGGCCCACCAGAACCGTCAGTACGCGCACGTGCGGGAGCGGGTCCGGTAAGTCGATCCGCAGTTCACGTGTGTCTGCCAGAGCGGGCTCAGAGACAATTATTGCCAATGCGGCAGCCATTAAAGGCATGACTAAATCAAGCGGGCGAGCAGTTCGTTTATGCATTGTCATTACCCCGGCCAAGCAGACCTTATCCGTAAGAAAACCAAATCCTTGCCGAAGAATAATGAATAGCAGCTAAAAGAATAATTAAAATTCTATATTGTTGAGTTTGAAAAATATTACTTGATTTTTATTGCCGACAAATGAGTAATTGGAAGTTTTTTATTTTTCTTCACAAACTATCGATACCGAAATATTTTCTTACAAATCCTGTATCAATCTTTAGCTTTTTACCCATACTTACTCTGACGTAAGTACTTTAAATCTTCTGAAAACAAATTAACAGTTTCATTTTTCAAATGTTCTGAATTTCCGATTGGGCATGGCCACCCTGCTTGCTTGCTGGCGACGCAGGCGGGCATGGGTGCGGCCATCCCATAAATGACTGTGTGCAGAGGAAACCTTTGCGCCGGGAGCGGCATATGACCGCATTCATATAAATCCGTTCGCGGCTACCGCATGTGTAAAGATTCTTATCACTTACATCAATTATGAAGGCTTTTATAACGATTGTTATCTAGCCTCTTCAAACCTCTGCCAGATCAAGCAGCACCCGAGAGAATCGGGTCGGGCAAGTCGAAGAAACGACAGCCTGAAGTTTCAATTGATTCACAAGGCACGCTACGAGTGATGCAAAACTTCCAGCAAACCGGCGAAAAGCGGAATAACTGGCGTTTAATGATGTGAATAATGAATTAACAGACACTTGGGAGTCAGCCATTCGCGTCCTCCCGGATGCGTATCCCAGTGCTGCTGAAGATCCGTCGCAATGCCAAATGGGTGCTGGAAACCCCACCTCTTCACATGCCTGACAGATCAATACGCTGCCGCGCCCGAGCTTTGCCATGTAGCCGAGCAGGTAGAGGGCGTGGGCAAAAACCGTATCCAAACCATGATCACTGATACCCATTCAGTATCACCGAAATATTAAGAAACATTCCCTGCGACCGATATAGCGTTATTACTCCAATCGTCTTGGCTCTCACGAGAATACAAAAATGTCGTTACGGAACCTGGGTATCGCATCAAGGGCCACTCTGGGGTTTGCGCTGATCGCTCTGATCGTGGTGCTGCTCGGGCTGTTGAGCTTGCAGAAATTGCAGTCGTTGAATAAATCGAGCAGTGATATCGGCAAGATCTGGTTAACCAGTACACGCTTGCTCGGCGAGATGGCTGACACCACGACTCGCTTTCGTACCATGTCATATTTCATCCTGGTCAATCGCTCCAAGGCTGATGTCGACAAGGCCGAGGCTCGGCTCAATACGCTGACGCAAAAGGCCAATCAGATCGCAGAAAGCTACACATCATTGATCAGTTCCCCGGAAGAAGCTGAGACGTTCAAGCAGTTCAAGGGTGCCTTGCAAAGTTATCTGCAAGCGCAAGACCGCCTGCGCAAGATTTCGTTGGCGGGTGAAACCGATCAGATCAATGGCTTGATTGTCGGCGATCTGAAGGTCTACTCGGACCAGATGGCACCGCTCCTCGAAAAACTGATTGCCTTGAATACCGCCGGCGCCAACGCGGCCGTGGAAGATGCCAGTAATCAGTACCAGAATTCTCGCTTCATCATTGCCGGGGTGATTATCGCAGCAGCCTTGCTGACGGCTCTGCTGGCGGTGCTGCTGACTCGCAGTATCGTGCGTCCGCTCAAGGATGCAGTCCAGGTGGCGGAAGATGTGGCTGCGGGTGACCTGAGCAAAGACGTTGTAGTGCAAGGCAACGACGAGATCTCGCGCTTGCAGCAGGCCTTGAGCGGGATGCAGCTCAATCTGCGCAAGACCATCCAGCAGATTTCCGGGTCTGCCACACAACTGGCGTCTGCGGCAGAGGAGCTGGATGCCGTGACCAATGAGAGCAGCCGCGGGCTTCAGCAGCAGAATAACGAGATCGAGCAGGCAGCCACCGCGGTCAATGAAATGACGGCGGCAGTTGAGGAAGTGGCGCGTAATGCGGTGTCGACCTCCGAGGCTTCGCGGCTTTCCAGTCATTCGGCGCTGGAAGGACGTAACCGGGTCAGTGAAACCCTGTCATCCATTCAACAAATGACGCGGGATGTGGCGGTGACGTCCGATCAGGTCCGCTCGCTGGCTCAGCAATCCCAAGCGATTGGCAAAGTGCTGGATGTGATTCAGGCCATTGCGCAGCAAACCAACCTGCTGGCTCTGAACGCGGCCATCGAGGCTGCGCGTGCCGGTGAGGCAGGCCGTGGGTTTGCGGTAGTTGCCGATGAGGTTCGAGCACTGGCGCATCGTACCCAGACATCGGCTCAGGAAATCGAAGTCATGGTGGGCGGCATCCAGAACGATACCGAACAGGCTGTGATATCGATGCAGAACAGCAGTTCCAAGGCCGAAGCGACTCTGGATGTCGCCCAAAGCGCGGGGCAGGCGCTGGAAGAAATCACCAAGGCCATCAATGAAATCTCCGAACGCAACCTGGTCATTGCCAGCGCCGCCGAGGAGCAGGCACAAGTGGCGCGTGAGGTTGATCGCAACCTGGTGAACATTCGCGACCTCTCGTTGCAGAGCACGACCGGTGCAGATCAAACCACCACTGCCAGCCATGAGCTGTCACGCCTGGCAGTGGATCTGAACAAGATGGTGACCCGCTTCAAGGTTTCATGAAGCGTCAGGGGATGAGGATGACCTTCTCTCCCCTGCCCTCGTTCACTTCGGCATAACGCGCCAGCCCTTCGCTCAAGGGCGACTCAAGCAACCCGCTCGGCAGTTCCAGCAACCCTTGATCGAAGAACTGCCCGAACTGGTTGAGCATCCCGGCACAGGCCTGGCAGTCGTAGAGCAGCGAGTTGATGCCGACCACTGAACCGCCCTTGCGATACAGCGCCAGGGCTGGCAGTTGCACATGCCCGTCGACAGGCGCGGCGATGATTGCGATGCGGCCGAAGGTGGCCAGCGCCGGTACGGCAGCGGGCAACCAGAAGCCGGTGGTGTCGAAGATCACGTCTGCGCCACCCTTGAAGGTTTCGTTGACCCGGCTGGCCAGGCCTTGCGGCGTGTCGAGCAGAATCCCGTCGAAACCTGCGGCTTGCAGGTTTTCCAGATGCTCGGGACGACGCACCGCACCCAGCACCTGAGCGCCAAGTATCTTGCCCAGTGCCATGGCCGCGCTGCCGACCGCGCCGTTCGCTCCAATCACCAGCAAACGGGTATCGCGCGCCACAAGGCTGCGTTGCAGTGCGTCCCATGCGGTGGTGTAAGGCACGCCGAGGCTGGCGGCCTGAACAAAGCTCAGGGCCTTGGGTTTCAAGGCAACGCCTTGGACGGGCAAGGCCAGAAACTCGGCGTGGGAGCCATCCCGAAAAAATCCCGGTTCCTTGCCGGTTCCCCAGACTTCCTGGCCCAGCAGCGCTTGAGGGCCTTCGATAACCACTCCGGCGAAGTCGCGTCCCGGGATACGTGGCAGTGTGGTGTAGGGGAAACGTCCCAGTACGTTCTTCACATCGCTGGGGTTCAGGCCTGCGGCTTTCACCTGGATCAGGACTTCGCCTTCACCGGCTACGGGCTTGGGCAGTTCGACGAACTCCAGGGCCGCGAGGTCGCCGGTTCGGGAAAATTGCAGGGCTTTCATGGGTGTCTCCGCTCAAACGTATGGAATGCGCAGAGTGTAGGGAAAGGTTGAGGGGGCTATCGGCCAAGGGCTTCTGGCTATCGGTCAGGTAGACATATTCATGTCTTTCATAGAATCGCGCTTACAGATAGCGCGAAGGTGCCATGCCCAGCTCGCGACGGAACATGTCGCTGAAGCTGCTGGGTGTATAGCCCAGTGACCGGGCGATACGGCTGACCGGTACACCCTGAATGATTTCCGCCACGGAGGTCGCCAGTTGCACTTGTCTGCGCCATTCAGCGAAGCCCATGCCCAGCACGCCTTGAAACAGACGGGCCAGAGTCCGGACGCTGGCACCAGCGTTTGCAGCGTGTTGCTCGAACGGGATATCCAGCGATGGTTCGCTCATGACTGCCTGGCAGATATTCATAAGACGCCGGTCGGAGCCGTCGGGCATCGGGACTTTCAATAGTGATCGCTTGGCTCGCTTGAGTTCCAGCAAGGCCAGATTGACGAGCGCATCGTAGTAGTGCGGCTCACGATCACGATCCAGTGCGACGAGACTGAGGATAAGCTCACGCAACAAACCTCCTGCCTCGAATACCTGAACCGTACTGTCCAGTGTCCGGGCCAGGACCGGTTGCAGGTAGAGGGTGCGCATTTCCAGTTCGGACACCACGCGGATGCCATGCTCGACACCCGGCGGTAACCACACAGCCCGCTGTGGCGGTACGACCAGCGCTTCCAGCGGTGTCTCGACCCACATCACCCCGGACATCGCATACAGCACCTGACCCCATACATGTTGATGCGGCTCGGTGTAATGCCCACGTGGATAGGTGCGCGCCAGAGGTTGCACGGGAATGTCGGTATCGGTGAGGTCGGGAGGTACGGCGAGGGCCATGGGCTTGACCGGCTGGTGCGGGAATCTGTGAATGGTAGCCGACAACATTGATCGGCCCCCATAAAAAATGCCCCGATCCAGAGACCGGGGCATTTTCAAACAGCGGTTACACAATCACGTCATTAGAAAACGTTGATTGGGTAGTCGACGAAGATACGAACTTCGTTACCTTCGCTGTTGTAGTTTTGAGCATCAGCGGAAACACGCAGGATCGAGCTACGCAGGCGAACGGACAAGTCCTTGGCCGGGCCGCCTTGTACAACGTAGGTCAGCTGGTTGAAGAACTCACGCTCTGTACCATTGCCGCTACCAACGGTGCCGTCGTCGATGTTGTCACCGCGAACATAGGCAGTCTTGTAGCTCAGGCCTGGAGTGATCAGGCTGGACAGGTCGACGCCGTAGGCAACTTGCCACGAACGCTCGTCCTTGCCGTTGAAGTCAGACCAGTAGGAGTTGGCCAGGTAGATGGTGTTGCCGCCATCACCGAAACCACCGGCATTTTTATAGCCGCCGTAGTTGTAGGCAGTCTCGCCGCTGCTGCGTTGGTGAGCCAGGGTGAAGGAGTGAATACCCACTGCCCAGGTCGCCGCCAGGCTCCAGATCTTGTTGTCACGTGCGCCAGCGGCTGCAGCAGCCGAGTAGTCCTTGTCCAGCTTGGTCTTGTAGCCGTTGAAGTCCAGAGTCAGAGACTGGTCTTGTGGCAGAGCGAAGACGTAGTTCAGGTTCAGGTACTGCTTCTTGAAGACATCTTCGTTGTCGGAAGCATAAGCCGCAGCGCTGAACGCGTCAGTGAACTTGTAGCTACCACCGAACACGTTGATGCTCTTCAAGCCACCGCTGTCACGACCTTCAGCACTCTTGCGAGCTTCCTGAGTGAAACGGCCAGCAACGACTTCCAGACCCTCGATCTCTTTGGAAGTGATCATGGTGCCGGTGTAACTTTCTGGTAACAGGCGCGAGTTATCGTAGCTCAGCACTGGCAGCTGAGGCATTTGATCGCCGTACTTGAGCACAGTGTTGGAAACGCGGAATTTTACCGCTGCGCCAGCACGAGCCAGGTCATTGGCCGCTGAACCATTGCTGCCATCTGCGTCAGGACTACCTTGCTTGAAGAAGTCGATACCGCCAGCACCGCTGCGACCTTTACCGCCATCCAGACGGATGCCGTACAGGCCGAATGCATCAACGCCCACACCCACTGTGCCCTGGGTGAAGCCGGACGTGAAGTTACCGATGAACGCCTGGCCCCATTCAGCCTTGTCGTCATCACCATTCTTGTAATCGCGGTTGATGTAAGCGTTGCGCAGATTCACGGTCAAGTGGCTGTCTTCGACGAAGCCCTTGGATTCTGCTTGCCCCTGCGCCATTGCCTGGCTGGCGCTGATAATGCCCAGAGCGAGCAAACCGATACGTTTATTAAACATCTTATTTTCCTTCATTACGGATTTACACGCGCCGTGGCGGCTTCCCTAAGGTTGACCGTGGACTCTAACTTTGGGCAAAAGTATAGAGACCGAACGAAATCATCGCAGTGGACTACAGATGGACGTACATGGCTTATAGCCACAAGCGGTGGGACGTGAATCCTAGTCCCAAGGCTTGAGGGGTGTCAAACACGGAGATGGCCGCTGTGCGAGGGCCCACACAATAGTCAATCTTTTAGCACGCCTAGCAGAGCTTCCAGTTCTGCATCATTAAACAGGCCGGCTGGATATCGCTGCAAAAGCATTGCACGCACATCCGGTCGGGGTTTCGGGAGTTTGGTCGTCCTTAACCAATCCGCCATCATCTGACGAGCCTCGTTACTAGCAGACAAACCACGAGCATGATGCTGGTTGATACCTGCGTTCATAATGACAACCTCTTGAGCCATGAGGGGCTAAATCTACGGACGCTTTGTGACAGAAAAACGAAAAAAACCTCCCGTTATTTACCCGCCGTCGGGCCAGCCTCAAGGTAATTGCTACAAAGCGTTACCCAAAAAAAAGCCCATCGGTGGATGGGCTTAGTGCAGCAAAAAAAGGACCATTTGCCAGTTACGCATGTAAGCAAATGTTACCGAATTAATTTCCGGGGCGCAGGCTGCTGCTGCGTCAGGCAGTGAATATTGCCTCCACCCAGCAGCAATTCACGGCCAGGTGCCATTACCACTTCATGCTCCGGGAAAAGCCGTTGCAGGATTTCACGGGCCTTTTCGTCCATCGGGTCGTCGAAACTCGGTGCAATGATGCCGCCGTTGACGATCAGGAAGTTCACATAAGAGCCTGCCAAACGCACCGAAGGGTCGCGTTCCTGACTACCGTGCACCTTATCAACGCCTGCGCATTCTTCTTCGGTCGCGAACAAAGGACCGGGAATGGGCATTTTATGAACGATGATTTCGCGGCCTCTGGCATCCCGAGTGTTTTCCAAAATACTCAACGCTGAGTGACAACGTGTGTAGTTGGGGTCTTTGGGATCATCGGTCCAGGCCAGCAAAACTTCACCGGGGCGCACATAGCAACAGAAGTTATCCACATGCCCGTCGGTTTCGTCGTTGAACAGGCCGTCTGGCAACCAGATGACCTTGTCCACCGCCAGGTTATCGCTGAGTACCGCCTCGATCTGCTCGCGAGAAAGGTGCGGGTTACGGTTGCGATTGAGCAGGCATTCTTCAGTGGTAATCAGCGTGCCTTCGCCATCGACATGGATCGAGCCGCCTTCCAGCACAAAACCTTCAGTCACGTAACGCGGGCAACGCTCGATTTCCAGGACCTTGCTCGCCAGTTGCGAGTCCAGATTCCACGGTGAATACAGGCCACCGTCAAAACCGCCCCAGGCATTGAAGTCCCAGTCCACGCCGCGCACTTCGCCTTGGTCATTGATGACGAAGGTCGGGCCGGTATCACGCACCCAGGCATCGTTGTTGCTGATTTCAACCACGCGAATGTTGGGCATGTCGAGGTGCGCACGAGCGTTGTCATACTGGCTGGCCGAAACCGCGACCGTGACCGGCTCGAAACGGGCAATCGCCTTGGCGATGGCAACGTGTGCAGCCTGCGCGGGCTTGCCGCCCAGGCGCCAGTTATCAGGACGCTCAGGCCAGACCATCCAGACCTGACTCTGAGGCGCCCATTCAGCGGGCATGTGGAAGCCGTCAGCGCGCGGCGTGCTCTTGAGCGTCGTCATGGCGATCAGGACTCCAGCGAGCCGTCGAGGGTCTTGATCGCGCCGTACAGGTTCGGGCGGCGGTCACGGAAAGAGCCCCAGGCACTACGAATGTGCTCCAGTTCGTCCAGGTCGAAGGTGTGGACCAGCACGCCTTCTTCGGTTTCATCGAGTTCAGCGACTTTCTCACCGAACTGGTTGGCAATGAACGACGAGCCGTAGAAGGTGATGTCGTAACCGTCCTGCTCTTCGTTGCCGATGCGGTTGCTGGCAATCAGCGGCATCAGGTTGGCGCCGGCATGGCCTTGTTGCACACGCTGCCAGTGATCGCGGGAGCTGATGGTCTTGTCATGCGGCTCGCTGCCGATGGCGGTCGGGTAGAACAGGATTTCCGCGCCTTGCAACGCCATGCTGCGGGCGCACTCCGGGAACCACTGGTCCCAGCAGATGCCCACGCCGATTTTCGCGTAACGGGTCTGCCAGACCTTGAAGCCGGTATCGCCCGGGTTGAAGTAGTACTTTTCGTGATAACCGGGACCGTCCGGGATATGGCTCTTGCGGTAGATGCCCAGGTTGGTGCCGTCCGCATCGATGATCGCGATGGTGTTGAAGCGCGCACGCCCGGCCAGCTCGAAGAAGCTGATGGGCAGGACGACTTGCAGCTCCTTGGCGATCTTCTGGAAGTGCTTGATGGCAACGTTGGATTCCACGCTGGTCGCCAACTGCAGATAGTCCGGGTTGGGCTTCTGGCAGAAGTACGGCATCTCGAACAGTTCCTGGATCAGGATGATCTGCGCACCCTTGGCCGCAGCCTCACGCACCAGCTTCTCGGCGGTTTCGATATTGGCTTCCAGATCCCAGGAACAAGCCATCTGGGTGGCGGCGACGGTGACGATACGGCTCATGGAAATGCCTCCTGGGCGGGCTCATGACAATCATGGATGACGTAAAAACTGCGTAGGAGCGAATTCATTCGCGAATGAGCGGAACGCCGCCCGATTCGCTCCTACGGATATCAGTAAACAGTTGCCGTTTTATAACGGATAAAAATCGGCTTTTAAAGTGGATAACGGCTCAAAACAAAATAAAAACTCAATTTAAGCCGATACCAATCGAATTTATTCCAGCTCGCTCAACACTTTGGACACACTCTCGACAAAAAATTCCACACTTTGCCGGGTGGTACACATCGGCGGTTTGATCTTGAGAATGTTCAGGTAATCGCCGGTCGGCTGCATGAAAATGCCCAGTTCGCGCAGGCGGTCACACAGTTGTGCGGTTTCTTCGGTGGCAGGCTCCAGAGTCTGGCGATCCCGGACAAACTCGACGCCCAGATAAAACCCCATGCCATGCACCGCGCCCACCAACGGATGTTTATCGGCCAATGCTTGCAGGCGCGCCTTGAAGTGGTCGCCGACCTGCCGGGCGTTTTCCCACAGGTTTTCTTCCTCCATCACATCCAGCACCGCCATGCCGATACGGCAACTGACCGGGCTGCCGCCGGATGACGAGAAGAAATACCCCTCAGCCTCCAGCGCTTCGGCAATTTCGCGGCGGGTAATGACGGCACCCAGAGGGTGCCCATTGCCCATGCCTTTGGCCATGGTGATGATGTCCGGCACCACGTTCTGCTCTTCAAAACCCCAGAAGTAGTGGCCCAGGCGTCCGTAACCCACCTGAACTTCATCCGCAATGCACACGCCGCCCTGCTCACGGATTTTCTGATAAACCTCTTGCAGATAACCCGGCGGCAAGGAAATCCCTCCGGCATTGCCGTACACCGGCTCGCAGATGAACCCTGCCACCTGCCGCTGCTGCCCGGCCAGTTTCGCCAGCGTCTGATCGACACTGCGCACATAGTCCGGCGTGCTGTCGCTGCCACGATAAGGACCGCGGTAGGTATTGGGGGCCGTCACCGGATGTACCCAGTCCGGACGGGTGCTGAGCGCCTGCGGGTTGTCGGCAATAGAGGTGGAGATGGCATCGGTGGCCACCGACCAGCCGTGATAGGCCTCCAGCACGCTGAGCATGTCGCGCCCGCCGCTGTAGGCCCAGGCCAGACGAATCGCCAGATCATTGGCCTCGGTGCCGCTGTTGACCAGGAACACACGATCCATTCCTTCGGGTGCCAGCTTGAGCAGGCGCTCCGAAAACTCGACGATGGAAGCGTAATGAAAACGGGAGTTGGTGTTGAGCAACGACCACTGGCGAGCGGCTTCGTGTGCCATGCGCGGGTGACCATGGCCCAGCACTGCCACGTTATTGAGCATGTCCAGGTAGGAACGGCCCTGCATGTCGATCAAGTGATTGCGCCAGCCCCGTTCGATCTGCGGCGGGGCCTGGTAATAATGCTTCTGGGAACGGGCGAAACTGGCATCGCGACGGACCAGCAGTTGAGGGGCATCCTGGACAACAGGCGCATCACAGTCGAACCCCAGCAAGGTCGCGGGTGACGGGCTCAGCACCCGCCACGCAGCGGCACGGGACGCTGTAGTAAACAGCGGCGGGCTCAGTTCGGCATCGGTGCAGAGTTGCAGCAGCAGGGAGCCACCGCCTTGCCCGATCACATCTCCGGCCGCAACGAGGCTGCCCGGCTTCAAGTCTGTCGTTGCGCCCCACAACCTCAAGCTCAGCGTATCGCCGACCAGCCATAGCGCCGCATCGGCCGTCAGACGCAGGGTCGCGTTAAAAGGCGCATGCAGAGGCGTCTCGGCCGGGATGTGCAGTTCAACGTGCAGAGCAAAGGTGTCAGGCTCTATGGCGCTATCGGGCAAGGTTCGTGACAAGCGATATTCGCCAAAACGGCTTGAGGCCTGCCCGGCCTGAGCAGCGGCTTCCATCAACAAGCGTTCGTCGATGCCGCTTTGCTCCCAGTTCCCGGCGACAAAGTGCTCGCTGAGCACACTCAGATCGACACTCTGGAACTCACGACCAGCCAGGCTGGGCAGCAAGGGGAAATAGACCGGCTGCTCGACTGTCGGCGGCTCGACCCCGACCGCCTGCAGGATCGCCACTTCCATCAGGCTCATCGGCACCGAAGTGGCAGCCTCGAAAATACCCCATTCACCTTCGAGGTTGGCCTGGATATAGGCGTTGTCCGGCTCGACGCTGACCTGTTGTTCACTGCTGAGTACCAGCACCGCAGAGCGGGCGACGATCAGTGGCCACAAGGCCTGCAACTCTGCAACCTTCAGCGGGTTGATGGCGTGATAAGCGCGAATCGCAGGCAGGATGTAGAACGGATCACCCTCGGCATGGTGCAACAGCGCAGCACACGTGACCGACAGATCCGCAATCCGCCAGGTTGTAACCAGATCACCGAAATCAATCAGGCCCTGCAATTGCCAGCGCCGCTCTGCGTCACGTGCCCAGACGACGTTGTGCTCGGTGATATCCAGATGAACAGCCTGGACCGGCAGTTCCGGGATCAGTGGCCGCAATCGCTGGTGCGCCTGTTCGGCCGCTTCCATGAGGCAGGTGCGCTCATTGGCATTCGAGATGACCGGCAACAGATGCTTGATCAAGGCATGGGCATGCCTGGGGTCCCATTGCAGGATACGTTCAAGGCCGGGATGCTCGAACGCCGCCAGGGCCTGATCGACCTGGGCGCACAGCTCACCCAGCCCGGAAACGACTTCATGGCTCAGATGCTGAACATGGCCCAGAGACTGACCATCGATAAACTCCAGCAAACGCACATGAACGGCCCGGCCATCGACATCCAGAGACAGCAATTGTTCGGTGCTGTTGGCGCGAATCACGCCCGGCACGCGCACCGCTGAATGGCTTGCCAGATGCTGTAGCGCCGCATGCTGGGCGTCCAGTTCCACAGTGGAGTAATCGCCGTGGCAGATTTTCAGCACGTAGCGGCGCTGCCCGGCGTCGAGCAGAAAGTTGCGATCCTGCTGGCTGCCCAGCTCTTTCAGTGACCCGCTCAACCCGTAATGCTGCCCAAGCAGTTGCAGGGCCTGGTCAACATCGACCTGCGGGCAAGGCAGGCTGGATCGGCGGATAAGCGTAGCGAGCGGCATGTCACAACCTCGTTCTTGTTATGATCCCCGGCCAGCTCAGCCGAGGCACTCCAATCGAGCAACTATAGGGTGCCTGATCCACGTCACCAACCTCTGTTCAGTGACCGGGCGGCAGTTTTATGGCGATGGGGCGCTGATCTATCAATTTATTTCATTACGTCTACACCTGATATTGCCCGATGCTGTCGGCATGCCGTGCGTCGTAATGCGACAGGCTATGCTGCATAACGATCAAGACCTACTACAGAGAAGACCCGATCATGCGAATACTCGTGACCGGTGGAGCAGGCTTTATCGGCTCTGCATTGATCCGACATCTGGTACAGAACACAGAGCACGAAGTACTGAACTTCGACAAGCTGACCTATGCGGGCAATCTTGAATCACTGGCAGGCATCGCGACCAACACACGCTATGAGTTCGTGCAGGCCGATATCTGTGATCAGGCCAGGGTAAGCGCCGTGCTTGAACGATTCGAGCCCCACGCAATCATGCATCTGGCTGCCGAATCCCATGTGGATCGCTCCATCGATGGCCCAGGCGATTTCATCCAGACCAATATTGTCGGCACCTACAGTCTGCTGGAAGCTGCTCGCGGCTATTGGCTGACATTGCCCGAGGCCGAGCGCCGGGTCTTTCGCTTCCATCACATCTCCACCGATGAAGTGTATGGCGACCTGCATGGCGTCGATGACCTGTTCACCGAAACCACGCCCTATGCGCCAAGCTCGCCCTACTCCGCCAGCAAGGCGGCTTCGGACCATCTGGTTCGAGCCTGGCATCGCACCTACGGACTGCCGGTGGTCGTGACCAACTGCTCGAACAATTACGGGCCGTTTCATTTCCCCGAAAAACTGATCCCGCTGATGATTCTCAACGCACTGGCGGGCAAACCACTGCCGGTGTACGGCGACGGTCTGCAAGTGCGGGACTGGCTGTACGTCGAAGATCACGCCCGAGCGCTGCTCAAGGTGGTGACCGAGGGCGCGGTCGGCGAGACCTACAATATCGGCGGGCATAACGAGCAGAAGAATATCGATGTGGTACGCGGTATCTGTGCCCTGCTGGAAGAACTGGCCCCGGCTCGCCCCACGGGTGTGGAGCACTTCAGCGACCTGATCACTTACGTGGTCGACCGTCCCGGCCACGATCAACGCTACGCCATCGATGCCGGCAAGATCGAAAACGAACTGGGCTGGACGCCTGTCGAAACCTTCGACTCAGGGCTGCGCAAGACCGTGCAATGGTATCTGGATAACCTGGACTGGTGCCGCAGGGTTCAGGATGGCAGTTATCAAGGAGAACGACTGGGCTTCACTGACCATAAGGATCTGATCGCATGACCAAGGGAATCGTACTGGCCGGGGGCTCTGGCTCACGCCTGCACCCCATCACACTGGGTATCTCCAAGCAACTGTTGCCGGTCTATGACAAACCTATGATCTACTACCCGATCTCGGTGCTGATGCTGGCCGGAATCCGGGAAATCCTTATTATCTCGACACCCCTGGATTTGCCGCAGTATCGCAAGCTGCTGGGCGACGGCAGCCAGTTCGGCGTAAGCTTTCATTACGCCGAGCAGCCCAGGCCCGATGGTTTGGCCCAGGCGTTTCTGATCGGGGAAGAGTTCATCGGCAATGACTCGGTGTGTCTGATATTGGGTGACAATATCTTTCACGGTCAGCATTTCAGCGAACAATTGCAAAAAGCCGCGGCCAGTACCAAGGGGGCAACGGTATTCGGCTACTGGGTCAAAGACCCGGAGCGCTTCGGAGTCATCGACTTCGACGATGAAGGCCGTGCGCTGACCATCGAGGAAAAACCCAAGGCTCCAAAATCCAACTACGCGGTCACAGGTTTGTATTTCTACGATAACGAAGTGGTTCAGATCGCCAGAGACGTCAAGCCGTCACCACGCGGCGAGCTGGAAATCACCGATGTGAACAATGCTTATCTGCAGCGCGGCGAGCTGCGGGTCGAACGTTTCGGACGAGGCTTTGCCTGGCTCGATACCGGCACCCATGACAGCCTGCTTGATGCCTCGGCGTATGTGCAGACCATCGAGCATCGACAAGGCCTGAAGGTCGCTTGCCTTGAAGAAATCGCCTATCAGAATGACTGGATAGACCGTAAACATTTACTGCACCGTGCCGACTACTTTGGCAAGACCGGTTACGGTCAGTATCTGTTCCAACTTGCAGGGGAACGTAAGTGAAAGTGATTGCCACAGAGTTGCCAGACGTCTTGATCATCGAACCCAAAGTGTTTGGCGATGAACGCGGCTTCTTTTATGAAAGCTACAACGCTAAAGCCTTCTACGAAGCGACCGGCCTCAAGCCGGACTTCGTTCAGGACAACCACTCACGCTCGCAGAAAGGCGTACTGCGTGGCCTGCATTACCAGATCGAACACAGCCAGGACAAACTGGTGCGCGTCACCGCAGGCGAAGTCCTGGATATGGCCGTGGATATTCGTCGCAGCTCCCCGACATTCGGCAAATGGGTAGGCGTCAGGCTGTCGGCTGAAAACAATCGCCAATTGTGGGTCCCCAAAGGTTTTGCCCATGGTTTCGTGGTGCTGAGTGACTACGCGGAGTTCCTGTACAAGACCACCGACTATTACACCCCGTCCGCCGAGCGCTGCATTCGCTGGGATGACGCTGACCTGGCAATCGACTGGGAACTTGCCGGAGCACCGCAATTGTCGGCCAAGGATCAGCAAGGCAAGAGCCTGAAGGAAGCAGATCTGTTTGCATGAGTGCCTGTCGGTTCAGCGGCAGGCATAATGCTGCTTACTGAGACGCCTGCTCTGACGCGATCGTGAGGTTCGCGAATGAATTCGCTCCTACGCACGGTAGAAGCCCATTCATTCGCGAAAGACAGGCCCGCAACCCCTTCGGCCATCGCCCAGACATGACTACCAAAGCTGCTATTCCACAACGCCCTCGCTGGCGCAGTCTCGCCCTTCTGGCCTTGTGCCTGGCACCGATGCTGTGGCCCCTTGAGCACCTTGCCGAACGCTACTACCGAAGCGAACTGGCCAGCCAGAATCGACAGACGCTTGATCTGTACGTTGCCAGCCTGCTGGGCACCCTGCATCGCTACGAAACCCTGCCACAGATTCTCGCCGACCTGCCGGCCCTGCATGAGGTCCTGGCCCAGCCTCGCGATCAGGCAACACAGCAGCACGCCAATCAGTTGCTCAAGGATATCGTTCGACAGACCGGCGCGGACGTCATGTACCTGATGGACCGCCACGGCCTGACCATAGCAGCCTCCAATTCGGATCAGCACGACAGCTTCGTGGGCCGCAACTTCTCGTTCCGCCCTTACTTCAGCGATGCGCTGGCCGGAAAACTGGGGCGCTTTTTCGGCCTGGGTACAACCTCGGTCAAGCGCGGCTACTTTTTCGCCGCGCCCGTCAGTGACAACGGGGTCGTCACCGGAGTGCTCGTAGTCAAAGTCGATCTGGACCACACCGAAACCCTGTGGGGCAAGACGCCCGAGCAATTGCTGCTCACGGACCAGAACGGCGTGGTGATCCTGACTTCCAACCCTGAATGGCGATTCCGCTCGACCCGTGAATTGAGCGAAAAGGAAAAGGAGGCCATTGTCGCCATACAGCCTTATCCAACACGTGATCCCCGTCCGCTAAAGCTCGATGAACGCTCCTGGCTGACCCAGACCCGTTCGATTGCGGAAACCGACTGGAGCGTGAGCATCCTTGCGCCGCGTGTTCTGGTCGACCGGCAGGTTCGTACTGTCGTGGCGATTGGTGGTGCCGGCTTGCTGGTGCTGATGTCGCTGCTGGGCCTCATGATGCAGCGCCGCCGTCACTATCTGGAACGCATCGCCTTTGAGGCAAAAGCCAGACGTGAACTCGAAATGCGCGTCATCGAGCGCACCAGCGATCTGGAAGGCCTCAACAGCCGGCTCAAGCAGGAAGTACTGGAGCGCGAGCAGGCTCAACAAGAGCTGGTGCGTGCTCAGGATGAACTGGTCCAGGCGGGCAAGCTCTCGGCGCTGGGTACCATGTCGGCCAGTATCAGCCACGAACTCAACCAGCCTCTGGCGGCAATCCGCAGTTATGCCGAAAACACCGAAGTGCTGCTCGACCACCAACGTACCGAAGACGCGCGCGGCAACCTGAAGCTGATCAGCGAGCTGACCGGGCGCATGGCTTCGATCATCGCCCACTTGCGCGCCTTCGCCCGGCGGGATCGGCATGCGCCGGAAAGCGTTGCGCTGCAACCGGCGCTGGACGACGCTCTGGCGCTGCTGGCCAAGCGGCGACGCGCCATGGAAGTCGAACTGATCCGTGATCTGCCGGACGCCACGCTATGGGTTCAGGCTGGCGAAACCCGTCTGCGCCAGGTACTGGGCAACCTTCTGGCCAATGCGCTGGATGCCCTGACCGAAAAAGGTCCACCCCGCCGGCTGTGGATAAGTGCCGAAGCCACCGATGAGGGCGTCAACCTGTACATTCGCGACAATGGACCAGGCTTTACCCAGGAAGCACTGGCACGGGCACGCGAACCGTTTTTCACCACCAAGACCCGCACCCAGGGCCTTGGGCTCGGGCTGGCAATCTGCGATACGCTGATGCGCGCTCTGGGCGGCGAGCTGCTGTTCGCCAATCACCCGACAGGCGGCGCATTACTCACCTTGCGCCTGCGCGCCGGCTCTTCAGGGGCCAACCTTCAACCGCCAGAGGATCTCTCCGCATGAGTTCGGATACCGCCATCGACAGCCAGATTCAAGTGGTGCTGATCGACGACGACTCGCACCTGCGCCAGGCATTGAGCCAGACGCTCGACCTGGCGGGCCTGAAAGTCCTGCCTCTGGCCGAAGCCAGCGGGCTGGCCAACCGCATCGGGCGCGACTGGCCGGGCGTCATCGTCAGCGATATCCGCATGCCAGGCATGGATGGACTAGAGTTACTGAGCCACCTGCATAGCCAGGACCCCGAACTGCCGGTGCTGCTGATTACCGGCCATGGCGATGTCCCGCTGGCCGTTCAGGCCATGCGCGCCGGAGCCTATGACTTTCTCGAAAAGCCTTTCGCCAGCGATGCCTTGCTCGATAGCGTACGCCGGGCCCTGGCCTTGCGCCGGCTGGTACTGGATAACCGAAGCCTGCGGCTGGCCTTGAGTGATCGTCAGCAATTGAGTACCCGGCTGGTCGGCCAGTCCACGCCGATGTTGCGGCTGCGCGAACAGATCGGTGCCCTGGCCGCAACACGGGCCGACGTGTTGATACTCGGTGAAACCGGCGCAGGCAAGGAAGTGGTTGCCAGAGCCTTGCATGACCTGTCCAACCGCCGCAACGGCCCGTTCGTGGCGATCAACGCCGGGGCCTTGGCCGAGTCGGTGGTGGAAAGCGAGTTGTTCGGCCATGAGCCCGGCGCTTTCACCGGTGCGCAAAAGCGCCGTATCGGCAAATTCGAGTTCGCCAACGGCGGCACGCTGTTCCTCGACGAAATCGAAAGCATGAGCATGGATGTGCAGGTCAAACTGCTGCGTCTGTTGCAGGAGCGCGTGGTCGAGCGCATGGGCAGCAACCAGCAGATCCCGCTGGATATCCGCGTGATCGCCGCCACCAAGGAAGACTTGCGTCAGGCCGCCGATCAAGGGCGTTTCCGTGCGGACTTGTATTACCGGCTGAATGTCGCCTCGCTGCGCATCCCGCCGCTGCGTGAGCGAGGCGAAGACGCGCTGATGCTGTTCGAGCATTACGCCGATGCCGCCAGCATGCGCCACGGCATTCCCAAGCATGAACTCACACCGGGCCAGCGCGCTCTTTTGCTGCGCCACAACTGGCCGGGTAACGTGCGCGAACTGCAAAACGCCGCCGAACGCTTTGCCCTGGGGCTGGAACTGGAGCTGGAAGGCAGCACCACGCCGGAAGCCGCACCGGTCAGTGGCGGCTTGAGCGATCAGGTGGAGAGTTTCGAGCGCGCCCTCATTGCTGCCGAACTGGCTCGCCCGCACAGCTCGGTCCGTAGTCTGGCCGAAGCGCTGGGGCTGCCACGCAAGACCTTGCACGACAAGCTGCGCAAGCACGGCCTGAGTTTTGGCGATAGCAACGGAGCCTCCGATGACCTCGAATGAACATGACTCGGCAGCACAAGCGCTGGAACACGTCCTGCACCACGACATCCCGCTGACTCGTGAAATGGGCATGCGGGTTATCGACTGGCAAAATCGCAGACTGCGCCTGCACCTGCCGCTGGCACCCAATATCAACCACAAAAGCACGCTGTTCGGCGGCAGCCTTTATTGCGGCGCGGTACTGGCGGGTTGGGGCTGGCTGCATCTGAGGCTGCAAGAAGTCGGGATCGACGATGGGCATATCGTGATTCAGGACGGGCAGATCAGTTATCCGCTACCGGTTCGTGGCGACGCCATTGCCTTGTGCGATGCACCGGATGATGCCCAGTGGGACAAGTTCATCACTACCTACCAACGCCGAGGCCGAGCGCGCCTGACCTTGCAGACCCGCATCACGGCTCAGGACAGCGAAGCGGATGCCGTGAGGTTTACCGGGCAGTTTGTACTGCATCGGTGAACCGGCATTCTGTGGGAGCGAATCGGGCGGCGCTCCGCTTATTCGCGAATGAATTCGCTCCTACAGAGTGCCAGCAGTTTCTCGCGCCATGTCGCCTTGGCAGGCAAGGCCAGGAAAAACGGGTTGAGCAAGGATTCGCGGGGCGGATAGCTGAACGGTTCGCCGTCGAGTTGCAGCACTTCGCCGCCAGCGCCTTCAAGTACACCTTGGGCTGCGGCAGTATCCCACTGAGAAGTCGGAGCCAGACGCGGGTAGCAATCGGCTGCGCCCTCGGCCACCAGACAGAACTTCAATGAGCTGCCGATGCTGGTCAGTTGCAACTCGCCCAGGCCAGCGGACAATCCTGCCAGCAGGCGCTCCTGCTCGGGGCTGGAGTGGCGGCGACTGGCGACAACGGTGAATTCCTGGCCGGCACCCGGCTCGTTACGCACCGCGATGGGCGCAATGTGGCTGTCATTGTCGCTGCGCCAGGCGCCCAGGCCGGCACCGCCGAAATAACAGCGGTTGTTGGTGGGCATGGAAACCACACCAAACACCACACGCCCGCGCTCGATCAGCGCGACATTGACCGTGAACTCTTCGCTGCCAGAGATGAACTCCTTGGTGCCGTCCAGCGGGTCAACCAGCCACCAGCGCTCCCAACCAGCGCGCTCGCTCTGGGGGATATCGGCATCTTCTTCGGACAACACATGAATCGAAGGATCGAGTGCCTGCAAGCCCTCGACCAATACCTGATGAGCCGCCAGATCGGCAGCGGTCACGGGGGAGTCATCGGCCTTGGCGGTCACGGCAACGCCCGAGCGCCAGAACGGCAGGATCGCCTCACCCGCCAGCCGGACAAGACCGATCACAGGAGCAAGGAGCGGATGCGGCAGGTTGCCGAACACATCAGTCATGGCAGAAAAAATCCACGTTGGGTTAACAGGTCGCGTGCCAGATAGAGAGCCGCCAGGGCGCGGCCCTCGGTGAACTGGGCGTTCTGGGCCAGGTTGGCCAACTCCCGCAGGTTGACCTGGTCTACACGAATCGGCTCAGGCTCATCACCTTCAAGACGCTCTTCGTACAGGTCGGTAGCGAGCACCACCTGAATCTTCTGGTTCATGTAACCGGGCGACAAGGACAGCTCGGTCAAGTGTTCCAGTTGGCGGGCACCGAAGCCTGCTTCTTCCTTGAGTTCGCGATTGGCGGCCGCCAGCACATCTTCGCCTGGCTCGATCAGCCCCTTGGGCAAGGACAATTCATACTCGTCCGTGCCGCCGCAATATTCTTCGATCAATAGCGCATGATCGGCATCGATCATGGCAACAATCATTACCGCGCCATATCCCGCGCCCCTGCCCACCAGCCTCTCGTAAGTACGCTCGACCCCGTTGGCAAAGCGCAATTGCAGCTCTTCAACTCGGAACAAGCGACTACTGGCGACGATTTCGCGGGCGAGTACGGTAGGTTTCTGGCGCATGACAGGCTCCTTTGCGGTGACAGGGTACTATACCGTGGCTTTTCCGATTGTCTGTGTCGGATATGCTTACATCCGCCATCAATTCCCTGAAGAGGCCAGAATGCTTTCAATGCCCTGGAGCACTATCGATACCGTCCTGCTGGATATGGACGGCACTCTGCTCGACCTGCATTACGACGACCACTTCTGGATGCAGCACTTGCCCCAGCGCTATGCAGAGCTGCATGGAGTCAGTCTGGCCATGGCCTTGATGGAGATGCAGCCGCTGTTCGAGAGCCATGCGGGGACGCTCAACTGGTACTGCCTGGACTTCTGGAGCAAGGAGTTGAAGCTGTCGGTGCGCGACCTGAAACTCGAAACCGCACACCTGATCGCCTTGCGACCCGACGCACAGACCTTTCTGGCCGCGCTCCAGAAAGCCGGCAAGCGCGTGATCATGATCACCAACGCCCATCGCGATTCGCTGTCATTGAAGCTGGAGAGGATCGAACTGGCGCCCTACTTCGAGCGCCTCATCAGTTCCCATGACTACGGTTTCCCCAAGGAAAACCAGCAGTTCTGGGACGCCTTGCAGGCCGACACCGCGTTCGACCCGGCGCGCAGCCTGTTCATCGACGATACCCTGCCGATCCTGCGCAGTGCCCGACGCTTTGGTGTGGCGCATTTGCTGGCAGTCAGCGAACCCAATAGCCAGAAAGGCCCCAAGAACACCGAAGAGTTCGAGGCGGTGAGGAATTATCTGGAGTTGATCAAGGGTTTGTAGGAGCGAATTCATTCGCGAAGTGGCCTCTTCGCGAATGAATTCGCTCCGAAAACTCCATTTGAAAACCTAATCAGGAATCCTCAACTGCTGCCCCGGATAGATATGGTTCACATCCTTGAGCATCGGTTTGTTGGCCTCGAATATTTTCTGATACTGGTTGGGGTCGCCATATACACGCTTCGAGATGGCGCTCAAGGTATCGCCCTTTTCCACTGTGACGAATCGGGCCGCGGCCGTCGCCGGAGCACCGGCCGCGAGGGTCAGTTGATCGTCCACTGTATCGACACGCGAGATATTGCCCAACGCCAGCAAGATCTTTTCCTTTTCTTCCTGACTGGATACTTCTCCTGTCACGGTGACCTTGCTGCCGTCCAGTGTGATCTGAACATTGGGATTACCCAATCCGACCTCGGAAATATGCTTTTTCAGGACTTCGTCGGCATTGGCATTGCCCGGTGTCAGCGCATCGAGGATGTTTTTACCTGCATCTTTCAAGAAACTGAAAAGACTCATTGCCTATTCTCCTTCACGGTTGTTGCCACGCCCGCAAGGATTAACCATAGCTCCCGTAACCGTGGGTTTGCGGAGTTCCGACCAACGTTGCCCATCCCATCGTCATCGTTGAGCGCGTAGAATCGATTCCCTGCCTCGCCTATCGGAGTGAAGATGGACATCAAGCAACTGAAATTCCTGATCGCGCTCGACGAGACCCGTCACTTCGGCCAGGCCGCAGCACGCTGCAATATCACCCAGCCCACTCTGTCCATGCGTCTGCGCAATCTTGAAGAAGAACTGGGGTTGCCGCTGGTCATGCGCGGGCAGCGCTTTGAAGGTTTTACAGCTCCCGGTGAGCGAGTACTGGCCTGGGCCAGGACAGTCCTCTCGGCTTATGACGGCCTGCAGGCCGAAGCAGCGGCCTGCCGTGGGCATCTGGTCGGGACCCTGCGCCTGGGCGTGGTGCCCCTTTCGAGCTTCGACCCGCTCTCGCTGCTGCACCGGCTGCATCAGATCCACCCCAACCTGCGCTTTGAACTGTCATCGCTCAGCTCCGAGCAGGTTCTGGAACAACTGGCGAGCAATCGCATCGATCTGGGCGTCTCGTATCTGGAGCGCCTGGATAACGAACGCTTCGACACCCTGACTCTCGACGAAACCCGCATGGGCCTGCTGTATGACCGACGCTACTTCAGTTTTGGCGAGCAACCGCTGAGCTGGAGTGAACTGATCGGGTTGCCGCTGGGCACGCTGACCAGCGGCATGCATTTTCGCCAGTCCATCGATCACAACTTCCACAGCCGCGGCCTGCATCCACAACCCTTGCTGCAAACCGATGCCGTTCACCAGTTGATGCAAGCCGTACATGGCGGTTTCTGCTGCACCATCATGCCGCTGGATGGCGGTCTGGACATGCTCACCGAACACCTGGGCCTGCACCCCATCGAAGACGCACGCACACTCGCCCCCATAGGCTTGATCATGCGCCGCAGCGCACCGCGCTCGGCGCTGGCGGAGGCCTGCTTCACGCTGCTAGCAGAAAATCATTAAAGATTATTGATCGACGTCATCTATCAGAGCATTGGAACTAGCGATTAGACGATACCCGACAAGAGGCCTAGGCTAAGGGCTATCAAATTGCCGGTAATCCAGCTCATGCACGCCAAGCGCACGGCCAGCGCGGCGCCCGCTCTTCAGGCGCACGCGCCTCAAGCAAGCCAGTTCTACAGCTACTCGAACCTCGAGGGCGATGAATCGGCACAGACAGCACTTGCCGAAGAAGTGGCGCTTGCCATTGCCTATAACGGCATCAGCCAGGCAGTGATGCTGGTCAGCCCGACGGATCTGGAAGACTTCATTGTCGGTTTCAGCCTGGGCAGCGGCATCATTGCCTCAACGGATGAAATCTACGACTTCAAGCTCAGCGGTTGCGGGTCAGCCATGCAGGCCGAGGTCGAGATCGCCAGCCGTGCCTTCTGGAACCTCAAGCAGCAACGTCGGCAACTGGCCGGTACCAGCGGTTGCGGGCTGTGCGGCGTTGAAGCGGTCGAACAGGCCCTGCCGGAACTGAATGTATTGCCCGGCGCGCCGCTGCCTCCAGCCGAATGGCTGCAAGGCCTGCGTCAGCGCATCGGCGAATTCCAGCCACTGGGCCAACATTGCGGTGCCGTGCATGCCGCATTGTTCATGGACAGCAACGGCCAATTGTTGCTGGGACGTGAAGATATCGGGCGCCACAACGCCCTGGACAAGCTGATCGGCGCGCTTGTCCGCCAGAACATTGGCCTGACAGGCGGTATCGCCATCGTCACCAGCCGCTGCAGTCTGGAGTTGATCCAGAAGGTCTTGCGTGCCGGTATCCAGACGCTGGTCAGCCTGTCATCGCCCACTGGCCTGGCCCTGCAATGGGCACGCCGTCATAACCTCAATCTAATTCACCTGCCGCAGCACAGTGCGCCGCGGGTCTATAGCCCTGCGATGGAGATTCAAGCGTGAGCACTCATCACCAAGCCGACAAAACACCGACGCCTCGCTACAAGCCTTACAAAGGCCCGGCGGGTGGCTGGGGCGCACTGATCAGCGTGACACAGGCCTGGTTGGGCAGTGACAACGCGCTGAAAAACCTGCGCATGATGCTCAAGACCAACCAGAACGGCGGCTTCGACTGCCCTGGCTGCGCATGGGGCGACTCGCCGGAAAGCGGCATGGTGAAGTTCTGCGAGAACGGCGCCAAGGCGGTCAACTGGGAAGCCACCAAGCGCCGCGTGGACGCTTCGTTCTTCGCTCGCTACAGCGTCAGCTCGCTGCTGGAGCAAAGCGATTATTGGCTGGAATATCAGGGCCGCCTGACAGAGCCGATGGTTTATGACAAAGAAAGCGACCGTTACAAACCCATCAGTTGGGACGATGCCTTCGCGCTGATCGCCAAACACCTGAACAACCTGCCAAGCCCGAACATGGCAGAGTTCTACACCTCGGGTCGTGCCAGCAACGAAGCGGCTTATCTGTATCAGCTGTTCGTGCGCGCCTACGGCACCAACAACTTCCCTGACTGCTCGAACATGTGCCACGAAGCCAGCGGTGTGGCTCTGTCGCAAAGCGTGGGCGTGGGTAAAGGCACGGTGACGTTCGATGACTTTGAACACGCCGACGCGATTTTCGTACTGGGCCAGAATCCGGGTACCAACCACCCGCGCATGCTTGATCCGCTGCGCGATGCGGTGAAACGCGGTGCTCAGGTGGTCTGCGTCAACCCGCTCAAGGAGCGTGGTCTTGAGCGCTTCCAGCATCCACAGCACGCGATGGAAATGCTCACCAACGGTGATCGCCCGACCAACACAGCGTATTTCCGTCCAGCATTGGGCGGCGATATGGCGCTGCTGCGCGGCATGGCCAAGTTCCTGCTGCAATGGGAGCGCGAGGCCCAGCTCAACAATGCGCCAGCCGTTTTCGATCACGCTTTCCTCAACGAACACACCCAAGGTGTTCTGGACTACCTGGCGGCCATCGACGAAACCTCATGGGAAGAAATCCTTGAGCAATCCGCCCTGCCGCTGAGCGATATCGAACAGTCGGCCCGGATGTATGCCAAAGGCCAGAACGTCATCATGTGCTGGGCCATGGGCATCACCCAGCATCGCCACTCGGTAGCGACCATTCAGGAAATTGCCAACCTGATGATGCTGCGCGGCAATATCGGCAAACCGGGCGCAGGCCTGTGCCCGGTACGCGGCCACAGTAACGTTCAGGGCGACCGGACCATGGGCATCAACGAACGCCCACCGGTGTTCCTGCTCGACGCGCTGGAAAAACGCTTCCAGTTCAAGGTCCCTCGCGAAAACGGCCATAACGTGGTCGAAGCCATTCATGCCATGGCCGATGGCCGCTCCAAAGTGTTCATCGCGCTGGGCGGCAACTTCGCTCAGGCGACGCCGGACAGCCCGCGCACTGCGGCGGCACTGAGCAACTGCGACCTGACCGTACAGATCAGCACCAAGCTCAATCGCAGCCACCTGTTCCATGGCAAGGAAGCGCTGATCCTGCCGTGCTTCGGTCGTACCGACATCGACATTCAGGCCAACGGTCCGCAAGCGGTCACCGTGGAAGACTCGTTCAGCATGGTCCATGCCTCCAACGGGCAGTTGCAGCCATCCTCGTCGCTGATGCGCTCGGAGCCTGCAATCATCGCCGGTATCGCCAACGCGACCGTAGGCAAGCAGCCCGTGGACTGGCTATGGCTGATCGAAGACTACAGCCGCATTCGCGACCTGATTGCCGACACCATCCCCGGCTTCAAGGACTTCAACGAGCGCGTGAAGAATCCTGGCGGTTTCTATCTGGGCAATGCCGCAGGTGCCCGACGCTGGAACACGGCGTCGACACGCGCCAACTTCAAGCCCAATGCATTGCCGCTCAAGCTGATTCATGAAGGCATCAGCTCCACGGGCCAGACCCCGGACCTGATCATGCAGTCCATGCGCTCCCACGATCAGTACAACACCACCATTTATGGCCTGGATGACCGCTATCGCGGCGTGAAAGGACAACGTGACGTGCTGTTCGTCAATGAAGCCGACATTATCCGTCTGGGCTTCCAGCCGGGTCAGAAAGCGGACCTTGTCTCGATCTGGAGCGATAACCACGAGCGTCGCGTCAAGGGCTTCACTCTGCTGCCATTTGATATTCCTGCGGGGCAGGCGGCAGCCTACTATCCAGAGGTCAACCCGCTGGTGCCACTGGAAAGCGTCGGAGAAGGCAGCCATACGCCAACGTCGAAGTTCGTGGCGATTCGTCTGGAGCGCTCGAGCGAGTCGGCGCGGATTATCTGATTCTGCGTTGACCGCTTCGCCAGCAACCTGCCACAGATTTGTGGCCATGAAAAAGGCCCGAATTCGTAAGAATCGGGCCTGCATCAAGTGAACTCAGACTGCATTAAATAACTTAAGTTCCATATGTAAAACAATAAGTTAGCTATTTGTGTTGCAGTCGTGTTACTCGTCGGATTCTCATTGCGACATTTCCTGCGCCACATCAGGATCGCCTCGTCATCCCTATGAGATTCCATACATGAAGTATTCCTCGATTCTGTTGTTGTCTCTTACTCTCGCAAGCGGCTTCGCCTCAGCAGGCGGAACTGTGGAAGCAGGCGTAGGCGGTGCATTAGGTGGGGTACTCGGTTCGGTCGTCGGCCAACAGATCGGCGGCAGCACAGGTTCAGCGATTGGCGCAGGCCTGGGCGGCGCAGCCGGCGGTGCGGTTGGTGCGGATCGTCGCAACCGTACAGAAGCAGCCATTGGTGGCGGTCTGGGCGCGGCGGGCGGTAACGTGATCGGCCGTAGCGTAGGCGGCAACACTGGCAGCCTCATCGGCGCAGCCGCTGGCGGCGGTGCAGGCGGCGCACTCGGTAACTACATGGGTAACGAGAGCCGCGAAGACGACCGTCGTTACCGTAACGGTCGCGATGATCGTCGCGACTACCGCGGCGGCCATGGCCACCGCAAGCACTACGGTCATCGTAAACACGGTCGTGACTGGCGTCATCGCTGATCAATCTGCGCAATACCTGACTGGCCGCCCTGAAAAGCGGCCAGTTTTCGTTCAGGCAATAAAAAACAGAAAAAAGCACTTTAGAAATCCAGCCCTCTGCCGAAACGCCGTCTAGAAAAACTGCGCGTTGCCTACCGACCAGCACTCAAGGAGCAGGGATGGATTCCACCAAGCCACAGGATGACGACGGGATCATTCGCATTCAGCGCCTTGTCCCCGGCCAGGTCGATGTGGTGCTCGGCTCGCATCCGGGCAAACAGCGAATCGTTCGCCCCCGCAAATCATCACGTCGTTATGTATTGGCCCTGCTCTGCCTGAGCATTTTCGCTGTGCTGGCAGTGGGGCTGTATTCGCGTGCTTACTCGCCCAAGCCTGTACCGCTGATCGCTCTCGAACAGCCAGAACCTGCAACTGCGCCAGAGCCCGTCGATGAGGCTCCTGTCCAGGTCGTCAGCGAGCTTGCACGCCCGGCCTTGCGAGTGGAGCCCTACATCGTTCCGACGCCTGTCGCACAGGGCTCGGCCCCCGTTGCGCAGCCGTTGGATAACTGCATCAAGGACGGCAATGTCATTGATGAAAGTGTTCTGAACTGCCGCTTCGGCCAGGCTTCGCGCCCTGCTCAGACTGCTCCCGCCACAGGCATGGTGTCTGCCAGCTACATGGCTGACTTCAAGTCAGACGCCTCGCGCAAAGCCCCCGCACGCCAGCAAAAACCTCATACAGTCGCCACCGTGTCGATTCGAGAGTGGGACGGCAATGGCCGCTATCGTGCGCAATGGCGTCTCTATGACAACCGTATCGACGGCGACAGCGTTTGCGAGAATTTTCTCAATCGCTCAGTGGAAAGGCGCGAGTGCCGCCTCTCTGCCCAAGTGCATTTCAAGGAAGAATGCCGGGAATGGACCAAGCGTTCGGCGCGGGATCGCAATGAAGAAAGCAAAAATACAGCGCAGCGGTATTGTGAAGCCACCACGACCTTTACCCCTTGAAGGCCTATATGAGATTAAATCTCAATCTCATGTATAGCCAAAGGCTTACACGCCGTAGCGGCATTTGGCTCTTTTTACCCTCTGACAACCCCCGTACTATTGGATCCAACAAGTGGCGAACAAGGAGTTCGCCAGGATCAGGGATGATCGACCATCGCCGGGAAGGCAGCCGACAGGGAGTTGGAATGGTCTTGGAAAAACCCGCTTCGGCGGGTTTTTTGTTGCCTCGCAAAAATGAGAAAGCCTACCGGGATGCGGATGCAAAACCTCCGCGATTCTCCCTATTTGGGGCATTCGTGTAGAATTGCGCCATTTCAGGCTCTGCACGATGTACATAATCAATGAAAGCAATTGAACTCTTTTCAGGGATTGGCGGATTTAGAATAGCGTGCGACTCGCTAGGTATCGAAACCATCTGGGCCAACGATATAAATACCAAAGCAGCTGCCGTTTATCGCGCCAACTTCGGATCTGAGAGTTTTCATGAGGGTGATATAAACCTCTTGCTGGATACCATACCCGATCACGATATATTGACCGGGGGCTTTCCATGCCAGCCTTTTTCCAGCGCCGGGAAAAAACTGGGCATCGAAGACATGCGCGGCACACTGTTTGAAAAAATCGTTGATATTCTCAAGAAAAAAAGCCCACGATACTTTGTACTTGAGAATGTAAAACGGCTGTTATCCATGGATAACGGAAAGCACTTCGCAACCATTCTGGATGCACTTTCAAAAGTGGGTTATCTCGTTGAGTGGCGCGTGCTCAATGCCATTGATTTTGGTCTTGCCCAAAACCGTGAACGTATTGTTATCATCGGCAGAAAAGACCAAACGCCAAACTCTCACCTGTGCAATCAGGAAGATATCTCCGAGCTGACACCCGCACAGATCAGACAAGCCGCTGACTTTTCAAGCTGGAAAAACATTGAAGACCACGGAGCAAAGTTCAACACGTGGGGGCTCGCGCTACACGGAAAATTCTTTCATGCAAAACTCAATCGCTTTTCGGAAAAACAGAAAGACGTAAAGCTTTATGACATTCTGGAAACCCGGCCTGACGCCAGGTTCTTTTTCACAGAAGATACGCTTGAAAGAATAAAGAATAGCGACGAGGTCAACAGATACTATAGCGGCGTGGAAATCCTGTATAACCAGAAAGGCGGTGCCCGCATGGGCTACTCCATTTTCGGGATCAATGGCGTCGCCCCCACACTGACCTGCACCGCCAGCCGTCATTATGAGCGCTATAAGGTAGGCAACGAATATCGAAGGCTGACAAACGTCGAATATGCACGGATTCAGGGGTTTCCTGACCAGCATTGCAATACAGCCTCGGTCTACGACCAGTACACCCTTTATGGCAACGCCGTACCGCCAGTGCTTGTCGAGTGGGCCTTGCGCAAAGTCATCAACCACGAGGGTACTTCTTTTCAAAGCGCTCTGAATACAGCGGCTAACACCACGATTGAAAGGCAAATGGACTTAATATGATTCATAACTCACATCTGCGCGACCACATAAAAAACAACTTACAGAGTATTGTTTATCAGCTGAACAGCTACCTGCGCGGGGAAAATGTTGCCAATATTCAAGGAACTCTCCAACGCATCGGGCGAGGGGGTAAGCTACCTCATTGGTATGAGCTGCTGTTGACAGGGCAATCAATGCCCAATCTTGATGGCAAGACGATCGGCAGTGTTATTGAAATGACGTTGATCGGTGTGCTTGAAAAACACACATTGAACGCCTTTGACATTCCTGCCCTGGTAGTCAACCCGGCAAAAGGCGTCGATATTCCTCTCTTGAATCTCGGGGTCAAATCTCCGTCCGAAAACTTTTGCACAAGTGAACCGTTCTTCTCTGCCTATGAGCGAGTACTCGGTAATGAAAGTGATGCAATAATCCTGCTTACCGACTACCAGACCGCTAAACGAAACCCACCGCCCGTTCGTATCCAGATCATCAACGCAGCCTATCTTCGTGGTAGTGAAATCGCGGACAGAAACCTCTGCGCGATTGCCAAACGAAACAAGGACGAACTGTTTCACAGAAACGAAGCCGCCTGCAAAAAGATGCTTCAATTCCTCTGCCACGTTAACCAGCAGGACTGGCGCGCCAAAGCACTGCTCAGGCTGGTTTACTCGCTATTCGAAACGGATGATATTCTTCTTGGTTTGCTGGACGGTATCGAAAAAGATTTTGATAAAAAGCAGGCAATTGATCTGCGCAAAGGCATTGAGCCGCTTGATAGAAGCGAGTTGGAAAAGGTGCTGGAAATCCGGCTCTCTAACTATAAGGCTTCGGCAATCATCAATGCGTGCAGTGACTGGGTTATCGACAACCACAAAGACTTCGCCCGCCTTCCCAATGATAATGAATGGCAACGTTTCCTGCGCAGTGACCTTGATGGAAAGATTGGCATGAGTTTCGCGCTCCAGTGGCGTTATAACTTCGGCAATCTCTTCAACTCGATGGACATCATCCCTGCACTGCCCACCCTGGACCCACAAGATCTGGTTGCACTGGAAGACGGAAGCGAGCTTTTTTAAAGACGGCCTCGCAGGAGTCACTTCATTGTCAGATCAGGACTGCGGGCAGCGCAGTCCTGACGCAATGGAGACACACCTCACTACTGACTCAACGCACCCACTTTGACCATGACAGTTGCCAGGAACTGTTGCAGGGTCATTTTCTGGCCGTTGAAGTCGACCATACCGTTGGCGTAGTGCAAGTTGGAAAAGATGGTGTCGCCCTCTACCTTGGCCAGTTGCAGCATGACGGCCATGGCGCTGAGCATGTCGCTGGCGGCAGTGGCCTGATCGGCAATCGCCTGAGCGTCGGTCTGCCCGTTAAAGCCTGCCTGCAAGGTCGCGACGTCCTTGATCATCGGCTTGGACAGAAGTACCTGGGCCTTGAGCTGGCTAATGGTTTTTACCGCCGTATCGCTGCCAGGCTGATCGAGAGGACCTGGATCGGTCAGATCAACGGCAAGACTCATGTGGCTTTCGCCATTGGCGGTCTTGAGCGAGAGTTTTTCCAGCTCGATATGAGGTTTACCTGCCAGAAACTTGCTCAGCTCGCTCTTCATCAATTGCTCGTCAGCCGGGCTGAGCTTCAATTGGAATGGGCGTTTGGCCTGTGCTGCGGCCTGTTGCTGTGGCAGAACCTGCTCCTGATAGAACTGATACAAGGTCTTGGTCGACAGCGCGTTGAAACCGGAAAGCTTGAAGCCCAGATGTGAAGAGCCAATATCCTTGCCGCTGTAGGAAATCATGCCCAGGTCATAGTTGATCTGCATGGCCAGATTACCGCCCTCTTCCTGCGCAAGGTTGGTATTGGCGAAGTTCTTGATCAACACAGGCTGCTTGCCGACTATCTGGAAGCCGGTACTGTCGATTTTCAGGTTGCTGTGGCCCAGATACAGGCCGGACTGGCCCTTGGTACCACCGGTGTCGAAGGTCAGGCCCTTGATATCGATGCTCACAGGCCCTTCTTGTGAAGCCACATTGAGCTGCAGGTTATCCAGCTTGCCCGTGACCTTGATCTTCTCGGCGTCGGCAGATGCTTCGGCATTGATGTCGAGGCCGGAGAATTTGAACGTCCCGTCCGCATCGACCATTTCCAGAGGCGACATTTTCAGCCAGCCACTGGTGGAGCGGTCATAGCCAATGCTGGCCTGTCCCTTGAGGGGCGTAGCATCGCCGCTCATGGCGAACCATTTTTCCGAGGTGGTGTTCTTCTCCATCTCGAAATTGCTCTGGGCCATGACCGGCATGAGCTTCAGGGTTTTCAGACGCGACAGCGGAATCGGCCCGTGCTCAATGTGATCGACGAACACGAACTGCGGATCCTGGCCATTGCGGCTCAAATCCGGGCCTTTCAGATCAACGCGATAATGGGCGGTGCTGCTGAAGAAATGACGCTCCAGCGAAACCAGTTGCAGGGTAATGCTGTTGTCCGTGCCGTCGAGAGACTTCTTGAGCTCCTGATTGGCGGCCTGGATCGAGTCGTTGAGCACGCCGCCCAGTTGATTGCCGGTGTACCAGGCGCCAGCACTTGCCAATGCACCGGCCACAACAATGACGCCTACCGCGATACCTGCTGATTTATTCATAGCGACTTGAAGATGTCCGTTCCGATAATTGAAAAAGCCTTCCCTGCGCCCACGACGGGCTTCAGACACACGCCTTGAATAGCGGGGGTTGGCGTAGCACACGCCACTGCCGAAAAAGTCGCGAAAGATTAGCATTGTGCGTTTGTTATCGCCCTCTTGTTTCGTTTATTTCGTTTATTTTGATTTTCGTTTATTTCGATTAGGCTCGGGACCCAGTAACAATTTCAGAAGGACTGCCATCGTGACCGCTACAGCTTTGTCGAAAACACATCTTCCTCTCGACAGGGAAGTCAAAGCAGCCGAACAGGGCCAGCGTGAATTGGCTGCCTTTCTGTCAACGAAATTTGAAACGCAGCGTATTGAAATCTTCGATAACGAAAACAAGGCGCACCCCATCGAGTTGCCCACCTCAGCCCTACGGCTGCTTGTAGATATTCTTGGCGAACTGGCTATTGGTAATGCTGTCAGGGTTGTGCCGATTCACGCCGAACTGACCAGCCAGGAAGCCGCTGACTTGCTCAACGTTTCTCGACCACATCTAGTGAAATTGCTGGAGGCTGGAGAATTACCTTTTCACAAGACCGGCAGGCATCGCCGGGTTTTATTCTCCGATTTGACGGCGTTCAAACAGCGTCGAGACATGGCTAGCCAGGAGGCGATGGAAGCATTGGCTAGGCAGGCACAAGAGCTTGGGATGGGCTACGAGTGAGGCATTCGCCATTTACAGCCGTTTATGATGCCTGCGTCCTTTATCCCGCCCCCTTGCGCGATCTGCTGATGTGGCTGGGTCTTTCAGGGTTGTATAGGGCTCGCTGGAGTGCACAGATTCATGATGAGTGGACACGCAATGTGCTGAAAAACCGGCCAGACCTGACAATGGAGCAATTGGCCCGCACAGTCCAACTGATGGATAAGGCAATGCCGGGGGCTTGGTGACGGGCCATGAAATGCTTTGCGCGGATTTGAACCTGCCTGATCCTGATGATCGGCATGTGCTTGCAGCAGCGATACGTTGCAAGGCAGAAGTCATTGTGACGTTCAACCTGAAAGACTTTCCTGATGCGGCACTTGAGGCTTTCGATATCGAGCCCCAGCACCCGGACGAATTCATTATTGACCTCTGGGATCTGGATCAGGCGGCAGTCCTCACGGCAGTACAGAAACACCGAGGCACATTAAAAGCGCCGCCCATGGATGTTCAGCAGTATCTCGACATGATGCTCCGCCAGGGAGTCCCTCAAACAGTCAAAGCGCTTAAGCCTTACGAGTTAATTTTATAAAGCATGGATGCCATGTATTAGCCACTGGTTTGTCGCAGCAACCCTATAGGTTAGGCTGACATCGAATTTGAAAACGGGATCTGATGACATGAGTGCACAGCAAGGTGAGCGAGGCCCGATCAAGGCCGTGATTTTCGATATGGATGGTTTGTTGCTGGACACGGAAGGGGTCTACACCGAAGTCACCCATCTGATTGCCAGCCGTTATGGAAAAACCTTCGACTGGTCAATCAAGCAGCACACCATTGGCCGTGGCGCCCGTGACTTTTCAGGCTACGTTATCCAGGCGCTGGAGCTGCCTATTTCCATTGACGAGTTCCTGGAAATACGCGAGCCGATGCTTGATGAACGCTTCCCGCTTGCTCCGGCAATGCCGGGCGCAGAAGCACTGGTGCGGCATCTGGCGGCGAACAACATTCCCATCGCAGTCGGGACCAGCTCTTCGATCCATTACTTCGAGGCCAAGACCACCTCGCATCGGGCATGGTTCGAGCTGTTTGAAACCGTCGTGACTGCCGATGACCCAGAGGTCGGAGCTGCCAAGCCTGCACCGGATATTTTTCTGGTAGCGGCACGCCGTCTGGGGGTTTCGCCAAAGGATTGCCTGGTGTTCGAGGACTCGCCATTCGGCGTCACTGCGGCCAAGGCTGCGGGTATGTATGCCGTGGCGGTTCCGGACTCGCACATGCCGGTCGAACAGTACGAACATGCCGATCTGATACTGTCCTCGCTGGAAGATTTCCCGCTCGAGGCATGGGGCCTGCCGAAGAAAGCCTAGCAAGCTGAGGCCCTGCGCCATGCAGGGCCTTCAGGACCGGACGTCAGCCAGTGTGTGCAACCGAATTGCCACCCGTCATCACACGAAGCTAGAATGCGATCAATTCTTAATTACATCCAGCAAGGACGCCTGGAGCGCTTCTGTGATTTCTATGTCCTCAGGTGATCGTTCACTCAATCTGGATATCCATAACCTCTACTGCGAGCATCACGGCTGGCTGCAGGGTTGGCTCGGCCGCAAGTTGGGAAACAGCAGCGATGCGGCAGATCTGGCGCACGATACGTTCATGCGCCTGCTCACGCGCCAGACGCTGCGCAACCCAGGCAGCGAACCTCGTGCCTTGCTGACTCACATCGCCAAGGGCCTGGTGATTGACCGTTGGCGGCGGCAGGATGTCGAGCGAGCGTATCTGGAAACCATCGCTCATTTGCCTGAACCGCAAGTCCCGTCACCGGAAACACGTCTGCTGATTCTGGAAACCCTGTATCGGGTCGAAGCCATGCTGCGCGACTTGCCTGACAGGACGCGCCAGGCATTTCTGATGTCGCAGATCGACGGGCTGACCTACGCGCAGATCGCCACGGAACTCGATGTCTCGCTGATCAGCGTCAAACGCTACATGCGCGACGCTTTCGTTGCCTGTCTGAGCGTGGCCTGATGAGCCAGCAGATCGACCCGCAGATCCTTGGCGAAGCCGCTGACTGGATGGTGCAACTGCAATCGGGCGTTGCAACCGAAGAAGACCATCGCGCCGTGCAGAACTGGCGCAATCGCAGCCCTCAACACGCGCAAGCCTGGCAACGGGCAGAAGCGATTCTGGGAGACTTCCGGACGTTGCCCGCAGCGATTGCCACCGAGACATTCAAGCGGGTCAGCCACAACAAAGGAATCGGTCGGCGTCAGGCGCTCACTCGTCTGGGCATTCTATTGCTGGCAGGGCCGACGGCATGGCTGGCCTGGCAAAATACGCCATGGCGGCAATGGACGGCAGATCATCACACGGCCATCGGCGAGCAGAAAAACCTGACATTGCCCGACGGCACCCGCGTACTGCTCAACACCGCCAGCTCCATGAACATTGCCTTCAGCGCTCACGAACGGCGTATCCAGTTGCTGACTGGCGAAATATTGATCACCACCGCGAAAGACTCCGCTTCCAGCTCGCGTCCCTTTTACGTCCAGACTGAACAGGGTACGGCTCAGGCACTAGGCACACGTTTCAGTGTCCGCATCGACGGCGAACGCAGCCTGGTCGCGGTGCAGGAAGGCTCGGTACACATGCAGCCGAATGCTGGCCAGAGTCTGGTGATAAAAGCCGGCGAGCAAAGTACGTTCAGTCGTACGACCGTCATGCCGGTCGCGCCACTGGCGGCAGGTACGTTGACTTGGGAAAACGGCATGCTGCTCGCTCAGGACATGCGCCTGGCCGACTTGCTCGATGAACTGGGCCGCTATCGTTCCGGGGTATTGCGCTGCCATGCGGCTATCGCCGATCTGCGAGTGTCCGGGGCATTTCCTCTGCGCGACACCGATGCCAGCCTGCGCTTGCTGCATGACTCCCTGCCGATCACGGTCAGCAGCCTGACGCGCTACTGGGTCGCCGTCGAACCACGTTAACGCTCACCTTTCACTGATACCTTTTTGCGTGTCGTTCGGTAAGCAGATAAATCCTCACTTTATCTGCGCCGACAGGAATACCGAATGACTTCCAGGCCGTTTCAGCCCTCCTTCAAAAACAGCACGGCTCGCTTCCGCTTCGCGGCGCTGAGCATGGCGATTGCACTGACAACGCTGACTCCAGCGCAGACTACGCTGGCTGCTGAAACCGCCGATGGCAGCGTAACCCGGGTCTTTGCCATTGCTCCCGGCCCGTTGAGCCAGGTGCTGGCGCAGTTCGCCGCCATCAGTGGCGTGCCGTTGTCATTCGATCCCGCGCTGCTGAACAACCGCCAGAGCGCGGGTTTGCAGGGCAGCTATACCGTGCAGGCAGGTTTCCAGCAGTTGCTGGCGGGCAGCGGCTATACGCTTTTGAGTACCGGCAACCATGGCTACACATTGGCGCCTCAAGTCGAAGCGGGCGATGCAGTGGAACTGGGCGCGACCACTGTCAACGGTGAAGCGAGCCGTTCGACCGAAACCTATGAGGGCGGACAAGTCGCGCGCAGCGCGCGCCTGGGCATGCTCGGTAATCGTGAGATCAAGGATGTGCCGTTCAGCGTGACGAGTTACACCGCTGAAGTCATCAAGGACAAACAAGCCCGGACAGTAGGCGATGTATTGCTCAATGATGCCTCCGTGCGGCAGTCGGCGGGCTTCGGTAACTTTTCTCAAGTCTTCACCATCCGTGGCTTGCCGCTGCAGACCGACGACATTTCCTTCAACGGTCTGTACGGAGTTCTGCCGCGCCAGATCATCACCACCGAAGCACTGGAGCGCGTCGAACTGTTCAAAGGCCCGAATGCATTCCTCAATGGCATTTCACCTCAAGGCAGTGGCATTGGCGGCAGTGTGAATCTGGTGCCCAAGCGCGCTCAGGATACGCCGACACGCAGTGCAACACTGGATTACACCAGCGACAGCCAGGTTGGCGGGCATCTGGATCTGGGGCAGCGTTTTGGCGAAGACAATCAGTTCGGCACGCGGATCAATCTGGCGCAACACGAGGGCGATACCGCCATTGATGATGAGTCCCAACGCTCGGCACTGATCGCCATTGCGCTGGATTATCGCGGCGAGCGGCTGCGTCTTTCTGCCGACCTGGGCTACCAGAAAGAACGCATCAATCAGGGCCGCGCCGTGGTGTACCCCACCGGCACCAGCGTGCCAAAAGCACCATCGGCCAAGCATAACTATGCACAGGACTGGACGTGGTCGGAGCTTGAAGACACTTACGGGATGCTCAATGGCGAGTACGACCTGAACGATAACTGGACGGCCTATGCAGGCGTCGGTGCCAAGCACACCCGCGAGAACGGTGTTTATTCTTCACTCTATGTCAGCGATGCCAGCGGCACTGCACGCGGCGGCTTTCTTTACCCGCCCCATGACGAAGACAACAAAAGCGTCATGGGCGGGCTCAACGGCCATTTCGCGACCGGGCCGATCAGCCATCAGGTCAACTTCGGCTTGGCGGGTGTCTGGGGTGAACAGCGTTCGGCCTATGAAGCGCTGTATGTTGCCAACCGCTTCCCCAGCAACCTGTACAACCCGGTGCAAGCCACACGCCCGACTCCGCCTGCCACTTACTTCGGCAGCGACATCAATGATCCACGCATCGTTGGCAAGAACCGCATGAAAAGCGCTGCGGTTTCCGACACCCTTGGCTTTGTCGACGACCGCATCCTGTTGACGGTCGGCGTGCGACGCCAGTCCATCGAAGTCGACTCCTGGAACACCGCGTCAGGAGCCCGAACGTCCAACTATGAAGAGTCCATCACGACACCTGTCTATGGGCTGGTGCTCAAGCCGTGGGAGCATGTTTCGTTCTACGCCAACCGCATCGAAGGCCTGGCGCAAGGGCCTACCGCACCCGGCTCTGGTGTCACCAACATCAACGAAGTGTTCCCGCCCAGACGCAGTAAACAGACCGAAGCCGGGGTCAAGCTGGATTGGGACAGCTTTGGTGCAACACTGGGTGTGTACCGCATCGAGCAACCCAACAGCGCGACCTACCCCAACGCAGGTTCCAGCCTCGGGACTTTCAGGGTCGATGGCGAACAGTTGAACAAGGGGGCCGAGCTGAACCTGTTCGGCGAACCGCTGGACGGGCTGCGCCTGCTGGCCGGTGCGGCCTGGATGGATACCGAGCTGAAAAAAACCGCAGGCGGGCTGACGGATGGCAACCAGGCGGCCGGCGTGCCGCGCTATCAGTTCAACCTGGGCGCAGACTGGGACGTCCCGGGCATCAATGGCGCGGCGCTCAATGCACGTCTGCTGCGCACCGGCGGCCAATACGTGAACAGCACCAACACACTGAGCATTCCAGCCTGGACACGGGTCGATCTGGGCGCTCGTTATCGCTTCAAGCTGGAGGAGCGCGACATCACCTTGCGCGCCAATCTGGAGAACGTAGCCAATAAAGCCTATTGGGCATCGGCTTCGACTTCCAACAGTTACCTGACCCAAGGGACACCAAGAACCCTGAAGGTTTCGGCAACCGTCGATTTCTGATGCCACACCATCCTGCCCGCCTCTCAGCGCGGGCATCGATGCAATCAAATAATCCAGTCACATACTTGGGCCTTTTCAACGCCCCCATAAACAAGCCAGTATGGCCTCCTGATCCAGCTTTCAATGACAAGGAGGATGTTGAGCATGATTTACAGAACTCTTGGCCAGTCAGGCCTGAAAGTTTCCACGCTGACACTCGGCTCCATGATGTTCGGCGAACAGACCGGAACCGAAGAATCCCTGCGCATCATCGATCATGCACGGGATCAGGGCGTGAATTTCATCGACACCGCCGACGTCTATAACGGCGGACGCTCCGAAGAGATAGTCGGCGAAGCCATTGCTTCGCATCGCAGCGACTGGGTGCTGGCGACCAAGGTTGCGATAGGCCCGAGCGATGGCATCCCGAACCGGGCCGGCCTGAACCGCAAACACATCTTCAATGCCATTGAAAACAGCTTGCAGCGACTGGATACCGATTATGTGGATATCTATTACCTGCACAAAGAAGATCACGACACCCCTCTGGAAGTGACGGTATCGGCCATTGGCGATCTGATCCGCCAGGGCAAGATCCGCTATTGGGGCCTGTCGAACTATCGTGGCTGGCGAATCGCGGAAATCGTCAACGTCGCCCAGCGCCTGGGCGTGGACAAACCGGTCATCAGCCAGCCGCTGTATAACATCGTCAATCGCCAGGCCGAGATCGAGCAGATCACTGCCGCCGCGTTTCATGGCCTGGGAGTGGTGCCTTACAGCCCGCTGGCACGTGGCGTACTCAGCGGCAAGTACGCACCGGATGTAACGCCTGACAGCAATAGCCGCGCCGGCCGCCAGGACAAGCGTCTGCTGGAAACGGAATGGCGTGTGGAGTCGCTGCGCATCGCCCAGCGGCTCCAGGAGTACGTGCAGGACAAAGGCGTCGGCCTCGTCGAGTTCGCCATTGCCTGGGTGCTCAATAACAAAGCCGTCACTTCGGCTATCGTCGGCCCGCGTACAGAACAACAGTGGGGGCATTACACCAAGGCACTGGAAGTGAAGATCACCGCCGAGGACGAAGCCTTCATCGACTCGCTGGTGACACCGGGGCATGCGTCTACCGCCGGCTTCAACGATGTGCAACATTTCGTCTCGGGGCGACTGACACCTTAAGGCGCTCTGTTACCGGTAAGGCATCATCGCGAGCAGGCCATCGGCAAATGCTCGCGATGTTCGAAAAAAGCGTCTAAAAAGCCGTGTGTATATAAATGCTCATTCAACATGTTGCTGACAGGAGCGCTAAAATGCTCTGCAACTGCGGGCATGCTGCTTGTAGCAGAACGGGAACAGACTCAGGTCTGTTGGCAACCATGAATCCAATCCAGCCAGGTTGATGAAGAAGTATGGCGATGCGCAAAACTGATAGAGAAGCCTTTTTGTGCTCGGTCCTGGGAAACGAACAGCCTCCCGCGCACCTTGCCAGATCTGTTATCGAAGAAAAACTGCGCAACGCCATTATTGATGGCAGCCTGCCGAGTGGTACAGCCCTGCGTCAGCAGGAGTTGGCCACATTATTCGGTGTCAGCCGAATGCCGGTGCGCGAAGCATTGCGCCAGCTTGAGGCACAGTCACTCCTGCGCGTCGAAACCCATAAAGGCGCCGTCGTCGCACCGTTGATCACCGAAGATGCCGTTGACGCCTATGGTCTGCGCATCCTGCTGGAGTCCGAGGCTCTGCGCCTTTCCATTCCGTTACTGGATGCCGACGACCTGGCAAGCGCACGAAGCTACATCGAGTTGCTTGAGGTTGAAACCGACTACTCCAAGATGGGCACCCTCAACCGCCTGTTTCACATGTCTCTGTACGCCAAGACGCCCAACAAGCGCTTGATGCGTCTGGTAGAAGAAGGCCTGAACGAAGAAGAGCGTTTCCTGCGCTTCAATCTCTCGTCCATGGGCCTTGGCAAACTGTCCCAGGACGACCACTGGGAGCTGCTGCGTCTGGCCGAAGAAAAAGCCGTTGAGCAAATCGTGAGTTCTCTGCAAAACCACCTCAATCGTGGTGTCAAGGCAATCACTCAATACCTCAACAACAAAAAGGCCGAGCAAGAAAAACCAGCGGTACGCCAACGCAAGAAAAGCATCGCCTGAATCAACTCCGGTTGATCACCTGACCCTCGTGGCCTGACGCTTCTCACTCCCCTTTCAGCACCCTTTCCATGCGCTGCGAGCTATCTGCTCGCGGGCAGCGCTTTTATGCCTGTTTTCCTGAACCACCGGGTTGGTCTGCCTCAGGAATAAGGCAAACTCGGTCGTGACTGCGGCGTGATCCAACCGGAGGGTTGCGCCTTGGTCGCTCTTGAACTGCCCGTCTGGTGCAGGGCAGCGATCTGTTCATTTGAACGTATTGAGAAAGGAGTTCCTGCAAGGGCAACAAGGCATTGGAAGTCACTTCCAGTATCGCCCTCCAAAAGTCAAAAACTCTGATTGTTCGGCATAACAGCAACGCTGAACGAGGCATTCGTTCATTACTCTCAATTTTGGCTCTTATCAGCCGAAAGGGTTGCTCACGCCCCTATAAAACTTAAATCAATAGTTTTATATGGCAACTTACAACCTTGAAAAACAGCAACTAAAATAATAATAAAAAACAATTGCGAAGTTCATTGAAAGTGCTTTAACTTTTATTCGCAGCCCGTCACAACGGCCGACACCACTGGTTATTCGGCCACGCCCACACAGGCTGCAGCTGTGGGCACTCATGGCTCTGCAAAGGACCTGCAACGAAACAACTGACTTTTACGGTTATTGATCGTTTCAACTAACAGGCGCTGACCTGCCTGTTAGTCAGGCCTCCTGCAGCGTGTTTCTTCAAGAACGAAAGCTGTTATTTAGCCACACGCCACAGCCAACACTTGCACTTACAACTACCGGGATATCGCCATGCATTGTCAGAAAACGCTATTGGACCGCAAGAAAACCGAACTTAGCCAACACCCCATCTTTGCTGAAATCAATTCCCTGGAAGTGCTTAAACGTTTTATGGAAACCCATGTATTCGCCGTCTGGGACTTCATGTCGCTGACCAAGCGTTTACAGCAGGAGCTGACGTGTACCCAATTGCCCTGGCTACCGCCTCGGGATGCATCGGCAGCCAGGCTGATCAATGAAATCGTGCTGGGTGAAGAATCCGACGACAAGCTGAGCCACGGCCACTACAGCCATTTCGAGTTGTATCTGGATGCCATGCGCGAGATTGGCGCCAGCACCTTGCAGATAGAACGTTTCGTCGAGCTTCAGAAACAGGGCGTGCATTACGCCACGGCATTGCAGCGCGTCAATGCAGGCCAGGCGGCAACGGTATTCGTGACCCACACACTCAATACCGCGCTGCATGCACCCGCCCATAGCGTGGCAGCAGCCTTTCTGCATGGCCGCGAAAGCGTTATCCCGGTGATGTTCCAGAGCATCCTCGATGAATGGGGCATCACCGTCGATCAGGCCCCGACCTTTCGCTATTACCTGGAACGCCATATCGAAGTCGATTCGGAGGACCACGGCCCGGCTGCCGAGCAGTTGCTGGCCCGACTGGTCAATGGCGACGAGCAGCGCGAGCGAGAAGTCTATCAGGCCGCCATTGCCGCCGTGGATAGCCGGGTCGAGCTGTGGGACACCCTGCGCATGAGCATGCGCTCGCCATTGATGCAAGCCAGCGCCTGATATCGCGTCTACAAGGAAGCCATCATGAAAGCAGAAGACTACAGGTCGTTCATTGATGCCTGGGAAGGTCGCGCCACTATCCGCACTCGCCCACGCCGAATCGTCGAGAACGATGAAAAACTGATCTACCCACTGAGCCGCCAGCCTTTGGTGTTGAGCGAAACCTTCACCCGTGAGTGCCCGCACCTGCGTGATTACGCACTGGTGCAAAGCCTCTACAAGTTCATCAACGATGTCGTGATCTTTGAAACCGAAATTGTCGACAAGACCGCGCGCAGTATCGCCAAGGACAACTTCACCATCCGCTTTCCTTTTGCGTGTCGCTACGACGCCATGACAGTAGTGGTCGATGAGGATTACCACGCATTGGTGGCGATGGACTTCATGCAGCAGACCATCGCCCTGACGGGGATCGAACCGATTGAACTGCCCGATGAAATCGAGCTGAGCCGGGCCATTCCTGCCGCCCTCGCCCTGGCGCCGGAGCATCTGCGCAGCGCAGTGGAACTGATCTGCGTAGCCATCGCGGAAAACACCGTGACCAACGATGTGGCGGCCTTCGCCAAGGACGATTCGGTCAAGCAGTCGGTCAAGGGGCTGATGGCCGATCACTTGCTCGACGAGGGCCGTCACTCAGGGTTCTGGGCACGACTGGTGCGTATCTACTGGCACACCGCGCCCGAAGAGGATCGCGAATGCATCGCCCGCATCATGCCGACATTCATTGCTCAATATTTGACCAGTGATATCCAGCACGGCTTCGATTTCATCCTGATCGATCACCTGCAGGTCGCAGATTCCGTCAAGCAGGCGCTCAAGGATGAAATCACGGCGGTGAGCTTTCCCATCAATCGCCATCACCCTCTGATCGGCAATATCGTGCGCTTCTTCAAGAGCAGTTCAATGCTTGAAGATGCTTGCGTGCAGCGGGCGCTGGCCGACTATCTGCCAGCCCAGGGAATGCTGCAATGAAACGTCTGGAGATCGTGCTCATCGGTCATAGCCTGACCCTGAGCGAACTGCACACAGAACTGCTCGCACACGGACATGCGGTACATCGCCTGAGCGATCAGGCCGAGTTGAATGCGAGCCTTGTCGACAACGCCTCGATACTGATCGAAGACGGCAGCCTGGACATGAATGGCGAACGGCTCAAGGCATTCGCTAGCACCGATCACCTGAGCCTTCGTGTCGGCTTGAGTCCGAACTCAACCGATGGCCTGCCACGCCTTGAGTTGCTGTGCTGGCACGGTTCGGCCACGGCCCAGCACCTGATCGTGCGAGAGTGGCTGCCTGCTCAGGAGTCGGGCAACGGCCGTATGTTGCGCGACGCGGCAATCGCGGAGTGTGTCGACCAGACCGCGCTGCTGATCAGTCGCCTGTCCAGGGACGAGAAGTATTTCAGCACCCTGCCCACGACCACTCCCGCACAAAGCGAATGGCAGGATGGCCTGCAGGCGATAGATCATCTGCTGTTCAGGCATCGTCTGAATCAGACCGATCAACCGCATCTGCTGGAAGTGGCCCAAACGCCTCTGGTCGAACGCCTGGAGCAAAGCTTTCAGACCTTTGGCGAACGCTCGGCCCTGTCGATTGCCGGTCAGGTTTTCAGCTATCGGGAGTTGTACGCTCAAGGTGTCGCAATCCAGCGTCATTTACTGCCGCTGATTGAGGCCAGAGAGCAGACAACACCTGTGGTCATCGGCATTTGCCTGCCCAAGTCTGTCGCGTTGTATGCAGGCATTCTGGCAACTCTCGGCAGTGGCGCGATCTACCTGCCACTGGACCCCAGCCAGCCCGTTCAGCGCCAGCAATACATTCTGGAAAACTCGGGTGCCCTGCTGTTGCTGCATGACGGTTCGCATCCGCTGGCCAAGGCCGGGTTTCCCGCACTGGATATCGGATCGATCCAGGTGACGGAGCCAGATCAGCTTCTGACCAGGCCACTGACGCATAGCGACTCGCCGTGTATGGCGCTCTATACCTCAGGCACCACTGGCCACCCCAAAGGCGTGCTGCTCAGTCAGCGTAATCTCAGCCACTTCACTGCCTGGTATGCGGAGTACGTCAGCCTGTCCGAGCACTGCCGGGTGTTGCAGTTCTCGACACTGAGCTTCGATTCTTCAGTGATCGATATCTTCCCCACCTGGCTCAGTGGTGCAGAGCTGGTGATACCCGATGAAGACCAGCGACGTGATCCCCTGCGGCTGGTCAGCCTGCTGAAAGACCGCATCAGCCATGCGTTTCTGCCACCTGCATTGCTGAGTATCCTGCCGCTGGACGAGCCCTTGGGGCTTGAGCATGTGATGACCGGAGGCGACGTCTGCGAGCCTTATGTCATCGAGCACCTGACCCGGCAGTGCCACTTTCATAACCTCTACGGCCCGACCGAAGCCACGGTTCTGGTCACTGCCGGGCAGTTCCGGCCTGGCAGCAGCAACCGCAATCTGGGCCGACCGATTGCCAACAGCCAGGTCTGGATTCTGGACGAGCAGTTGCAACCAGTGCCGGAGCAGGCTCAGGGCGAGCTGTATATCGTCGGTCCTGGCGTGTGCCTGGGTTACTTGAACAATCCTGAGCTGACAGCCGAACGCTATGTGACGCTGACCTTGCCAGACGGGCAGCAACTGCGTGCCTATCGCACCGGGGACATCGGCAAATGGACCCCGGACGGTATCGAGCTGGCCGGACGTCGTGACAATCAAGTGAAGATCCGCGGATTTCGGGTTGAGCCGGAGGAAATAGAGCACTGCCTGCGCAGCAGTCAGCTGTATCGGCAGGTCGCCGTGGTCGTCGATGGCCAGCGCCGCATCCTGGCCTTTGCTGCCCAGCCTCATGAGGCTGAAGAGGTCGCCCTGTCGGCATTGAAAGCGCACGTGCAACGCCTGTTGCCGGACTACATGCATCCCGGCGCCTATACGGTATTGGCGAACATGCCATTTGCCAGTAACGGCAAGATCGATCGCAAGGCCCTTCTGGAAATACCAGTAAGCTTCGCAGACCAGCAACCCCGCCGCCTGCCGGAAACGGAGCAGGAGCAAAAGCTTCTCGAACTGTGGGCAGAGCTTCTTGAACTGCCCATCGGGGATATTTCCACCGACGAAAGCTTCTTCAATCTGGGTGGCCATTCGATCCTGCTGTCGCGCATGTTGCTGGGGATTCGCGAACGGTTCGGGCGCAGCATTCCCATCAATCGCTTTATTGAAGCGCCCACCGTGCTGACGCTGGCGAGCCTGATCGAAAGCGAAGGCGTTTCGAGTTACACCGTCAGCCCGCAAGCGCTGCTGGACGCCAACGCCGATCTGGAAATACCGGTGCTGCCGATCAGCAGGCTGGGCGATGTCCACAAAGTCATCGTGACCGGTGCCAATGGTTTTCTCGGCGTGCATATCGTCGAAGCGCTGCTGGCCTGGGGAGCGAGCGAGATTGCGTGCCTGGTGCGCGAAGGCTCGGGGCAAAGCGCACACGAACGCTTCGTTCAGTCGTTGCGGGAAAACCGGCTGGAGCATCTGGACCTGAGCCGTGTAACGGTCTATCCCGCCGACGTCACTCAACCGCAGTTGGGTTTGAGTGATGACGTGTATGAGCGACTGGATCGGGACTTTGGCGCACTGGTGCATAACGCGGCCAATGTGAACCATGTCCAGGATTACGAAACGCTTATCCGTGACAACGTGGCACCGGTCTTTGAATGCCTGCGACTGTGCGAGGGACGCAGCAAGAAGATCTTCAACTTCGTCTCGACACTGTCGGCTTCCAGCGCCGTCGATGCAGCGGGCAGTGTGCTGGAGCAACCTGCCGCCGCCACACCGCCGATCTACATCAAGAACGGTTACAACCTGTCCAAATGGGTCGCGGAGCGGGTGTTGCAAAGGGCCAGAGAGCAAGGCGTGTGGGTGAATATCTACCGCCCCGGCAACATTGCTTTCAGCAGCGTAACAGGCGTGTGCCAGCCACAGAAAAACCGCTTGATGCTGATGCTCAAAGGCTCCCTGCAACTTGGCAAGGTCCCGGAGTTCGCCATGAACTTCGACCTGATGCCGGTGGACTTCCTTGCACGCTTCATCGGTTTCCACGCCAGCCGCTATCAGGCCAGCCGTGCGGTATTCAACCTCCACAACCCCGAGCCCTTGAGCTGGAACAGTTACGTGGATGCCTTCCGCGAAGCCGGGCGCGAGTTCGAGATGGTCAGCGTGGCGCACTGGCAAACCCAGCTCAACCGCGTCGATAGCCAGAACGCACTGTTCGGCGTGCTGGGCTTCTATCTGGACGGTTTCGAGGAAGACATCGGCGACATCTCGATGATCGAGTACCAGAACGCCCTGGCCGGCATCCGGCACATGGGTGAGCAATACCCGCAGAAAACCCCGGCGCTGCTGCGCAAGGGTTGCGACTACCTGAAAGAAATCGACTTTATCTGAACCATCGACAACCCAACACGAAACAAATGGAGAACGACATGAGCTCAATCAACACTCTGCAACCGGACACCCTGATCAAGAACCCGACACTGTGCAAAGTCGTCTCGGCAGTGGAAGTGCCGGGGGATGCCAACAGCGTCTGGGCGATCGTCGGCAACTTTGGCGGTTTCCAGGCCTTTATTCCGGCGCTGGAAAGCACTGAAGTCACCGGGAAGGGCGTGCGCTCGGTGCGCAAGAAACTGTTCAAGGACGGCAACGTGGCCATCGAACAACTGAACTCTCACGATAACAATGCGCGCTTCATGACCTGGTCGCTGATCTACACCAGCCTGCCCGTAGGCAATCTCTGGGCAGCGATGACCGTCCAACCCACTGGCGAGAACGATTCGGTTGCAACATGGACCATCATCGCCGAACCCGATCAGGGTGGGCCTGAAACACTGCCGGCGTTCCAGGAATTCCTCCAGGGCTTCGCTGACAGCGCCATGAGTAACGTGCGCAGCCTGTTTGCCTGATTTGTTGCAGTGACCAAAACCCGCTCAGCGCCAGAAGCCTGAGCGGGTTCAGGCATTTGAGAGGTTGCAAATTGGCGGACGCTTTCACACAATGCGATTTATTATCATTCGCGCAGCGCTGGGATGGCGCGCCTCAATGCCTTCTCAGCACTCGGCCATACACATGCTCTACAACGATCACCATGGCTGGCTCCATTCATGGCTGCGCAGCAAACTGGGCAATGCCGCCGATGCGGCTGATCTGGCACAGGATACGTTTGTGCGGCTGCTCAATCGCAGCGAACTGCTTGAGCTGAAAACCCCACGAGCCTTCTTGCGTACCGTTGCCAAGGGCCTGGTCATCGATCACTGGCGCCGTGAAGAACTTGAGCGTGCTTATCTGGAAGCCATTGCTCATCTGCCGCCCCACGAGACACCTTCGCCCGAGTCCCGCGAGCTGGTTTTCGAGTTGCTGGAAAGCATTGCCCGAATGCTCGACGGCCTCAAACCGAAGGTCAGGCAAGCATTTTTGCTGGCCCAATGCGAGGGAATGCCGCACAAGCAGATTGCCAGACAGATGGGCGTGTCCCTGCGTTCGGTCGAGCGTTATATCGCCGATGCGCTTTATCACTGCTATGTACTGCGATACGACGCATGAGCCGTACCTTGCAGCCGTCTCGCCAGCGCCAGCCCTCGCCACAGGTTGTAAAACAGGCGATCCAGTGGTCCATGCGGCTGAACAATTCGTCAGCCGATCCAGGCCTGCGCAAGCAGTGTGAACAGTGGCGTACCGAACACGCCGATCATGAATGTGCCTGGCAACGTATCCAGACACTGAGCAATGAGTTGAACAGCAGCTTCCAGGCATTACCCGGATCGGGAGCCGCCTTTGAAGCACTGGAGAACAGCGCGCAACGACTGGGACGTCGACAAGCGCTGAAATTACTGTCCGGTATCGTAGTACTGGGCTCCGCTGCATGGATCTCCCGTGATATGGCGCCCTGGCAGCAATGGCAGGCCGACTTTGCTACCAACGTGGGTCAACGCAACAGTTACCGGTTGCAGGATGGCACACGTCTGCAATTGAACACCGACAGCGCGGTGGATCAGGACTTCAATACCCTGCACCGCCTGATAAACCTCACACGCGGGGAGATTCTGGTTGCCTGCGGGGCCGACTCGCAAAGTGTCGCGCCAAGGCCACTGCTGGTGCAGAGCCGCCACGGTCTGTTTGAAGGCATCAGCGGCCGCTTCGTCGTTCGTCAGGATCAGGACCGGACCCGTGTCAGCGTGACGGAGGGCAGCCTGATTATCCGCTCGCCTGCCACATCCCCGATAAACGTGAAGGCAGGCCAGAGTTATTCGGTTTCCGGACAGCGCGCCACCCTGCTCCCGGCACTGGATATGGAAGCAGGCGCATGGAGCGAAGGCTTGATCGTGACGAAGGATATGCGTCTGGGTGATTTCCTGGCGGAGGTCGGGCGCTATCGCCGGGGTTATCTGGGGTGTGCGGATGACATTGCAGACCTGCGGCTTTCCGGCGTGTTCAGGCTGGAGGATACCGACAAGTTGCTCGCGGTCCTGCCTCAGACTCTTCCTGTAAAACTCAGTTACCACACCCGCTGGTGGGTGACGCTACAGCGTCAGGCCTGATTATTTCTGGCGGGTTTCGCTCAGGTGTCCGGCATGGATATCAGTACCCCTATTTCTCTGATTGAACCTGACGGAACTGCCTCTCATGACCCGGCCTCAAGGTATCTCGCATTCAGTTTGTGCTGCCTCCGACTCACCAGCCCTGCGCACGGCCATTCGTGCAGCATTGGTCTCCATCGCTCTGGGCACGACGGTCTTGCCGCTTCAGGTGCAGGCCCAGGACAACGCTTCTTCAGCCAGCGTCGTACGCAACTACTCCATCGCGGCAGCACCACTGGGCGAGGCGCTGAATCAGTTCGCCCGGCAGGCGGGGATCACGCTATCCGCTACACCGGCACAAACGGCAGGCGCCCGCTCACCGGGATTGCAGGGTAATTATTCAATAGGTCAGGCCTTGAACATTCTGCTGGGTGGCAGCGGCTTGCAGGCCATCTCGCAAGATGGCAGCAGTTATGTCCTGCGGGCCGTTGAAGACCAGACACTGTCGTTGCCAGACACGGATATTCGCGGGTTTGCCCTGGGAAATGCCTTGGGCAGCATGGAAGGCTATAACGCCACCCACAGCCAGATCGCGACCAAGACCAGTACCTCGCTACTGGAAACCTCACAGTCCGTCTCGGTTGTCACCCGGCAACAGATGGACGATCAAGGTTCACAGACGGTTTCGCAAGCCATGCGCTATACCCCTGGCGTGCTGACCAATCCGTATGGAGCAACTCATCGGTACGACTATGTCGCGATGCGCGGCTTCAATGACGGGTCTGTGGATAACATCTATCTGGACGGTCTGAAGTCCATGGGCGATAGCGGGACTTACAGCACCATGCAGGTCGACCCGTACTTCCTTGAGCGGGTCGATATCCTCAAAGGTCCTTCGTCGGTGCTCTATGGTCGCAGCTCTCCGGGTGGCCTGGTGGCGCTGACCAGCAAGAAACCGCTTTATGAGCCTTATCACCAGATCCAGGCCACGGTCGGTACACAGGGTCAGCGAGGCTTGGCATTCGATTTCAGTGGTCCTGTGGATGAAGACAAACGCATTGCCTATCGACTTACGGGGCTGACCGATAAATCCGACACCCAGTTCGATCATGTGGAAGAGAAACGCTATGCGCTGGCTCCCACCGTAAGCATCGACTTCAACGAAGACACTTCGCTGACACTGCAAGCCTATCTACAGCACGACCCCGAAGGTGGCTATCACGGTGGCGTGCCGGCGGATGGTGCGCTTCATCAACGCAATGGCCAGCGCATATCGGAGAACTTTTTCGATGGCGAACCAGGCGTGGATGGCTTCAGCCGCGACCAACAGTCATTCGGCTATCAATTCGAGCATCGCTTCAATGATGTCTTCACGGCACGGCAGAACTTCCGCTACCTGGATTCCAGGGTGAAGAACGAGCAGGTCTACGCCTATGGCTGGACCAGCGCGACCGGCAACGAACTGAACCGTTATTACTCCGGTGGCGATGAGCGTCTGCACGCATTCATCATCGATAACATGCTGCAGGCTGAGTTCTTTACCGGGTCGGCCAAGCATACGACGCTGCTCGGCGTGGACTATCAACGACGCAAGACCGTGGTTGACTGGACCAGCGGCGCAGTGACGTCCCTGGATGCTTTCAATCCCGTGTATGGAAACTCCGCAATCAGTTATTACAGCCCGACCAGTTACCTGCGACGCCTGGAACAGACAGGCCTTTATGCGCAGGATTTGATTGAGCTCGACAAGTGGCGCTTCTCCCTGGGTATCCGCCAGGATTGGGTGGATACCTCCGACGAGAACCGACTGGCTGAGACAGGGCGTCCGGCAGGAACCGAAATCAGTGACAAGCGAACCAAACTCACTGGCAGGGCCGGTGTGCTTTACCTGTTCGATAACGGAATTGCTCCGTACCTCAGTTATTCCGAGTCGTTTAACCCTAACTCTTACTCCGACAGCAGCGGTAATCCGCTGGCGCCTACGGATGGCACCCAATGGGAAGCCGGGATCAAATATCAGCCACCAGGCACAGACAATCTGTTTACAGCTTCAGTCTTCCATATCGATCAAGAAAACCTGGCTTCCAAGCTGCCTCAAGAAAACTTCTACCGTCCTGTTGGCGCAATACGCTCACAGGGACTGGAGCTTGAAGCTCATATTCAGCTGACCGATAACTTCAAGGTGCTGGGCAGTTACACGCTGACAGATATCGAATACTCGAAGTCGATGATCAGCACATTGAGTTCGGCGACCACTATCATCGAGAACAAAGGAAACTCACCCACCCAGGCCCCCAAACATATGGCTTCGGTCTGGGGTGATTATGCATTCAACAGTGGCGCTCTCGACGGGCTGCGTCTGGGCGGTGGTGTTCGGTATGTCGGCTATAGCTGGGCGGATGCTGAAAACACCATGAGGGTTCCAGCGTACACATTGCTGGATGCATCCGTGGGGTATGACCTGAGCAAGGTAGGGCTCAAAGGTGTTGATGTGCGGGTAAACGCAAACAACCTGACCAACGAATCCTATATCGCGTCCTGCGCAAGCTTGAGCTTCTGTTATATGGGCGAAGAACGAAATGTGAGTGCGACCGTAAGCTATCAGTTCTAAATAGTTGCGTCGCTCGAAGCCAGCCTTCAGCAGTGGAGGCTGGTTTTTTTGTGTGTGGCTTTCGAGAGCCTGGGGATATCTTTGCTGGGAGCAGAAAGACAAAACCCCTGTCTGCGTCAGCAGACAGGGGTTTCGGAATGAATCTTGACGATGACCTACTCTCACATGGGGAAACCCCACACTACCATCGGCGATGCATCGTTTCACTGCTGAGTTCGGGATGGGATCAGGTGGTTCCAATGCTCTATGGTCGTCAAGAAATTCTGTTGCCGATCCGTTACCAAGTAACGTGACAGCGAAATTGGGTGACTTCTACTTAAAGACAAAACCCCCACCTGCTTTCGCAGATGGGGGTTCTGAATTTGAATCTTGACGATGACCTACTCTCACATGGGGAAACCCCACACTACCATCGGCGATGCATCGTTTCACTACTGAGTTCGGG